>JANMDR010000177.1:0-9909 GCA_031376425.1 Betaproteobacteria bacterium | reverse complement strand
AGTGAGCCTGCCCGGAGTGGGTAGCGCTGGCGGTTTCAATGGCAAATTTAAAGCCAATGAAACCTTCTACAGTTTTACCAGCTTAATCGCGCCCCCCACCATTTATCGTTACGATACGGCCAGCGGTAAATCCACTATATTTAAGCAACCTAAAACCAGCTTTAATACCGATGAGTTTGAAACCTCCCGCCAATTTGCCACCAGTGCCGATGGCACCAAAGTCCCGGTGTTTGTCGGTCATAAGAAGGGCCTTAAGTTAGATGGGCAGAACCCAACCTTGCTCTACGGCTATGGTGGTTTTAATGTCGCGATGACACCCACCTTCCGCACCACCGCAGCCACTTGGATGCAAATGGGGGGGGTGTATGTGTTAGCAGTATTGCGTGGCGGTGGCGAGTACGGCGCGGCTTGGCATGATGCAGGCACCAAAGCCAATAAGCAGAATGTGTTTAATGACTTTATCGCCGTTGCCGAAGGCTTGATTGCCAATAAATACACATCACCGAAAAAGCTCGCCATTAATGGCGGCTCCAACGGTGGCTTGCTCGTTGGTGCAGTGCTCAACCAACGCCCTGAATTATTCGGTGCGGCAGTGCCCGAAGTGGGCGTGATGGACATGTTGCGCTTTCATAAATTTACGATAGGTTGGGCATGGGTTCCTGATTACGGCAGCGCGGATAACGCCACCGATTTTGCCTCGCTAGTGAAGTATTCGCCCCTGCACACGGTAAAGCGCGGCGCGATGTACCCGCCAACCTTAATCATGACCGCAGATCATGATGATCGGGTAGTACCTGCGCACAGCTTTAAGTACGCCGCAGAAATGCAAGCCGCCGCCGCCGAGTTCCAGCGCGATTGGCCACCAAACCTAAAAACCGGCCCAGTGCTAATCCGTGTAGAAGCCAGCGCCGGTCACGGTGCCGGTACCCCAACATCCAAAATTATCGAAGAGCGCACCGACTTATTGGCATTTATTGCGGATGCCTTGGGTGTGAAGTAACTGATTTAGTTGGTGTTGATAAGATAGGCTGGTGATGCCCTGAAATAGGGTGTTGCCAGCTTATTTTTTTGGTTGTGCTAGTTGTAGCGCCTGCTGCATACAGCTTTTACGCTTTGAACTCACCAATAACTTCGATGAGGCCGACGATGTTTTCGTTTAGCGCTTCTAAGTCCTCGGCAGGAATCCACCATTCGGTGTGATTTACGCCGCCGACTTTATGGATTTTATAGCTGTCCATGAATGCTTTTTTTACTGCAAAGCGTGTGACGAAGCCAGTGCCGCTTGACTTGACGTTCCAATCTCTAGCAATTTCAATCGCGTATTGCTCGTTGGTCACCGGATAAAAAATTGGCTGTTCAGGCAGTCTAGGCGGCCACTTTTGGCTTCCGCTCGCTTTCACCAGTGCAAGTTCTTCTGGCCCCGTTGGCCGATACAGGGTAATCGTTTCATTCATTTTACTATTCCCTCAAATTTCGTAAATCCGCAGGGCTATCGACTGGTGATGCGCTGAAAATAGTGCGTTTCCAGCTATTCAAAGCTCAACACCAAGCGCTTGCCCATTGCCGCCGCCGCTTTTTCGAGCTGTTTGATGGTTGGGTAATGCCGTGGGTCTTCTAGCCGCTTTGCTGCAGGCCATGATGTATCTAACGCCCGCGCTAACTCTGCCATGCTTTTTTCACCACGCGTTTGCCGCACCAGTAACGCCGCTTGGGTTTTTGCGTCGGGTGCGATGTAGTGTGCGCCTTTAACTTTGAGCGATGGCTTAGGCAGTTCTATTCCTTCAGCCAAGCGGCCATCCAAGGTTAACGTGAGCACTTCGCTCGCGTTAAAAAGCGCTTCTTCCATCGAGTCGCCTTCAGTGAAGGCCTCCTCAAGATCCACAAACTGCACCACGAAGCCACTGCCGTCACGCTTTATCGTTGCGGGATAACGAATACTTTCCATTATTTTCTCACTTTAGTTTAAAGCCAATTTGTCGTTCTATGCTTGCCAACGTGCCAGGTTTGATGTCGCGTTTGCCGTGCAGTGGGACGGTTGTTCTCAACGTGCCTTTACCGAGGCGTACATGGCTGCCTTGCTGCCTAAGTACGAGCCATCCAGATGCTTTCAGTAGTTTTAGAATATCGTCACCGGTCACTATTTCGCGCTTTCATATTGTTTACGTTAATTAAATTATATATCAAAATTGATTTATATCTACTGTGTGCATTTCAAGGTGTTGCGCCCAGCGGCGAACATTCGTAGGGCGCACTCAGCGTAGCCTCAATTGCGCCAAGTGCTAATTTTAAAAGTCGGGCGCGAGCAGAGCTCGCGGGCGATAAAGATTTACTTCGCGGTAATTTCCCGAGGGGCGTCGCTTGCGGTGAGTAGAGTTTGCTGCGCTAATTTTTGCTTGATCTACTTCGTGGCTTCCCCAAATCTGAACAAAAACCAACCTTTCTGCGGCCTTTTTCATTTGTCTGTTGACCTTAGCCTTAGACTTCTCTAAAATTTGTCCGGACAACTTTGAATTTGACCGCAACTTAGGGGACTTTTTATGGCTACTGTGCTTGTTCTGTTTAATTTGAAACCTGATGCTGATGTGGCGCTTTATGAAAAATGGGCGCGTGAAAAGGATATGCCTACTGTGCGCGGTTTGAAGTCAGTCTCTGGGTTTGAGGTATTGCGCTCGCAATTAATTTTGGGTTCTGACGCAAAGCCGCCTTACCAGTATGCAGAACTCATTGAGGTGCCCGACATGGCCGCCTTTGGTGCGGATATTGCTACACCACTCGTACAGGCAGGGGCGAAGGAATTTCAAGCGTTTGCTGATAATCCTGTATTCATTCTTTGCGAAAAATTATAAGCATGGCTATGTTTCCTGATTTGCAAGGCAAGGTGGCGCTGATCACCGGTGCGGGTCGTAAAAACGGTTTGGGTGAGGCGATTGCGCTGCGCTTGGCGCATGAGGGTTGCCGCGTGATTATTACTGATATTGGCAAATCTAAAGGCGCGGAGATGCCCGCCAGTGCAGTGGGGGCAATGACTGAGATGGAAATGGTGGCGGCCGATATTGCGCTAAAATCTGGCGGCATTTGCGTGGCAAAAGCATTGGATGTGATGGAAGAATCGCAAGTGATTGCGGTGCTGGATGCGATTAATACTGAGTTTGGCGGCGTTGATATTTTAGTGAATAACGCCGGAATCGGTTATTTGATGAAGCCCATTGTTGATCTTAGCCTTGCTGAATTTGATGCGGTATTGAGTGTGAATTTGCGCGGCGCTTTTATTTGCACAAAGTACGCCGCCCAGCAGATGATTAAAAATGGCAGGGGCGGGCGCATTGTAAATATTGCCAGCCAAGCCGCAAAATCGGGCTTTCCGTTTGCCTCGGCGTATTGTTCTTCTAAGCATGGTTTGGTCGGGCTAACGCGGGTGAGCGCAATAGAGCTGGGCAAGCACGGCATTACCGCCAACGCTATTTGTCCTAATCACGTTACTACTGGTCTTGGTGCATGGCAAAACGAATACTTCTCAAACGCGCTGGGTATGACGCTTGAGCAATATATGACGGCAATGAAATCACGTATTCCCTTGGGGCGTGCTGGGCTGCCTTCAGACACTGCCGATGCCTGTGCATGGCTGTGTTCCGAGCAATCGCGTTATGTAACGGGTGAGGCCATGAATGTTTCCGGTGGCGAGGAATATCATTGATGTTAGCTCCCAAAACAGCACACAACTATCAATGGCCTAACAAGGCGCGCTTGGCACTTTCGATTGTGGTTAATGTTGAAGAAGGTTCTGAGTACACCGTGGCCGATGGCGACAAAATCACCGAACCCGTTGACGAGTTAAATGTCAGTTTAAAAAAGCCGATTCGCAACTACGGCAATGAATCAAACTACCGTTATGGCATTAATGAAGGCCATCGGCGTATCGCAACATTGCTTGATGCTTATAAAATTAATGCCACCTACACCGCAGCGGCCGTTGCTTTAGAACGTGCACCCGAAATTGCCGCGTATATTCGTGATGGTGGACATGAGGCTTGTTGTCACGGCCATCGTTGGGTGCATCAATTTTCTTTTGATGAAACGCGCGAGCGGGCGTTTATTCAAGCCGGATTAGACTCTATTGAGCGCACCACGGGGCAGCGCCCGCAGGGCTGGCTTTCGCGCTATTTGCATACGGCAGATACACGCCGTTTTTTGCAAGAAGCAGGCGTTTTTTATCATATGGATGATTACTCTGCGGATGCGCCGTTTTGGGGACTCGTTGAAGGTAGCAATAAGCCCATGGTTATCGTGCCCTATCAGCTTGACACCAATGACATGAAAATGTGGCTGGCACCTAGCTATTTGCCCAAAGATTGGTTGGATTATGCAGTGGATTGTTTTGATCAACTTTATCGGGAAGGATTGGCCGAGCCGCGCATGATGTCATTAGGCTTACATCTGCGTATTATTGGTCGTCCGGGGCGCATTGGCGCGTTAGAGAAATTTTTGCAACACGCCTCCGCAAAATCAGATGTTTGGTTTGCCACGCGCTTAGGCATTGCCCAGCATTTTGCTAAAAATGTCGCCCCCCCTGTTGCTGTAGCCACTGGAGGCACCAGCTAGATGCAGCCCAAGCGTTGTTTGCTGTTTGTACCCGGTGCCCGTGCCGACCGTTTTAGTAAAGCCTGCGACGCCGGTGCCGATCAGGTTTGTATTGATTTAGAAGACGCCGTGGGCTTGGCCGATAAAGTGACTGCGCGTGCAGCCACATTTGATTTTATTGCCCAATATTTGACGCCTAAAACCCAGTTAGGCGTTCGCATAAACTGCATTTCCAGTGACCTTGGCGTCGCCGATTTAACCGACATCGCGAACAGAAAGCTAACACCCGCTTTTGTGATGCTGCCCAAAGTGGAAAGCCCCGCCGATATTACCTTGGCACAACAAATACTGGGTGCCGAACTTGGCGCAAAAATACCACTTATTGCGCAATTAGAATCCCCGCGTGCCGTGTTTGAAGCCCGTGCTATTGCCAAGGCTGCAAGCAATTTACAGGCATTGATGTTTGGTGGTTTTGACTATGCAGTAGCCGCCCGCGTAACACCCGGCTATAACGGTTGGTTGTGGGCGCGCGGACAGGTAGCTGCGGCGGCGGCAGAGGCCGAAGTGGGTGCGCTGGATGTGCCGTGTTTAGAAATTAATAACTATGATTTAGTAGCAGACGAAACAGCGGCGGTGATTGCGTTGGGATTCACCGGCAAAGCCGCTATTCATCCATCGCAAATTGCACCGATTCAGAACGCCTACTTGCCTACACGAGCGCAAGCCGCCCACGCGCAAAAAGTGTTGGATGCTGTGGCGGCATCGCCGAATGCGGCCATTGCGGTTGAGGGTAAATTGGTGGATCGCCCGATTGAATTGGCAGCGCGGCGGGTGGCTGAACTTGCCCTCTTAGGGCTAAGAGATTAACTTTTTAAGGATAGTTGTTCATGGTACAAAACGTAAAACAAGTAGGTGAAAATCGGTTCCGCGAACATTTTGGGCGCTATTTTGAAGACTTTAATGTCGGGGATATTTACGAACATCGCCCCGGCCGTACGATTACCGAAACCGATAATATTTGGTTCACCTTACTCACCATGAATACCCATCCTATGCACTTTGACCCTGAGTATGCCAAGGCCAGTGAATTTGGCAAATGTATCGTCTGTTCGCCGCTTACCGTAGCCCTTATGGTGGGCATGAGCGTAACCGATGTGAGTCAAAAAGCCATCGCTAATTTGGGCTGGACGGATATTAAAATGACCCATCCTGTATTTGCTGGTGATACCCTTTATGCAGAATCAAAGGTGCTTGAAAAACGCGAATCAAAATCGCGCCCCGGTGCCGGTATTGTGAGCGTTAGTACCGATGGCTATAACCAAGATAAAGTATTGGTTTGTAGCTTTCATCGCACCATGCTCATTGCCAAAAGAGGCCACAGCGTGGAAGATAAGGTCAACTACTAGATAAGGTCAACTACTAGATAAAGTGCATTACGAGTTTTAGCTATCCTGCTTAACTAAGATCGCCAAAGTAATTGGTAAGATGAAATAGGGAACACCAAATGAATTCAATGACCGAAGCCGCTGCATTTACTGTTGATGATGAGCGCATGTTGCTCGACAGCATCGAAACCTGGGTTGAAAAATCGGTGCGGCCGATTGCCAAAGAACATGACCATGAAGACAAATACCCGCACGCCCTAGTAGAAGAAATGAAAGAGCTAGGGCTATTCGGTGCGACAATTTCGCCCAAGTACGGTGGCTTAGGATTGCCCGCGAGCACCTATGCCAAGATCGTCATTAAAATTTCATCGGTATGGATGGCACCAACAGGCATTTTTAATTCCCACCTCATCATGGCGGCCGCCATAGAGCGCTTTGGTACAGAAGCACAAAAGCAAAAGTTTTTGCCGCGTATGGCTACCGGTGAATTGCGCGGTGGCATTGGCTTAACAGAGCCGGATTGCGGCACGGATTTGCAGGCCATTCGCACCAATGCTAAAAAAGTTGAAGGCGGTTATTTAGTCAATGGTAATAAAATTTGGATCACTAATTCCGGTAATGGCGGCGCGATTTTGTTGCTCGTCAAAACGGACACTACCACCACGCCACGCCATCTCGGCATGAGCCTGCTCATTGCTGAAAAAGGCCCAGGATTTGTGGTGTCTAATAAAATGAAAAAGCTCGGCTATAAAGCTATTGATAGCTGCGAGCTGGCGTTTCAAGACTATTTTGTGGCTGAAGATTGCTTGCTCGGCGCGGTTGAAGGCAAAGGGTTTCAGCAAGTGGCGGGGGGGTTGGAGCTGGGGCGTATTAACGTGGCAGCCCGTGGCGCGGGCATTGCCGAAGGTGCACTCATGCATGCCGTGCGCTATGCCCAAGAACGTAAAACCTTTGGTAAACCCATTTGTGAGCACCAAGCGGTGCAACTTAAACTGGGCGAAATGGCATCAAGAGTGGCTGCGGCAAAACTCATGGTAGATCATGCCGCGCAGGCCTATGATCGCGGCGAGCGCTGCGATATGGAAGCAGGGATGGCGAAGTATTTTGCCAGCGAAACAGGGGTGTTTTGTTCCCAAGAAGCGATGCGAATTTTTGGTGGGGCGAGTTATTCAACCGAGTATGAAATTGAACGCTACTATCGCGATTCGATGTTGATGTGTATCGGTGAAGGCACCAATGAAATGATGCGTATCATCATCTCCAAGCAACTCATTGCGCGGAACCCAATTTAATGTCTGCGTCTTTACCACTGCAGGGTATTCGTATTATCGCTGTTGAGCAATATGGTGCTGGCCCTTATGGCTCCATGTATCTGGCTGATTTGGGCGCAGAAGTTATCAAAATTGAAAACCCCAACACCGGTGGCGATGTATCCCGCGCCAATGGCCCATTTTTTTTAGGCGAGGGTGATAGCGAGTTTTTTCAAACCTTTAATGCCAATAAGAAAAGCGTGGCTATTGATCTTAAAGCACCGGGGGGGCGCGCGGTATTCGAGCGTTTGGTCGCATCGGCTGACGCCGTGCTCAATAATTTGCGCGGAGATCAGCCAAAAAAATTGGGTTTAGATTTTGCAACACTGAAAGCCGTGAAGCCGAGCATTGTTTGCGCCCATTTATCCGCCTATGGTCGTGATAACGAGCGCGCCGATTGGCCCGGCTATGATTATTTAATGCAGGCAGAAGCAGGGTATTGCTATCTCACGGGTGAGCCCGATGCCCCCCCCGCAAGGTTTGGTTTATCGGTGGTTGATTTTATGACCGGTATGACCATGAGCATAGGCCTGCTCGCAGGCATTGTCGGCGCTGCGCGCACGGGTGAAGGGCGCGATATTGATGTCAGCCTGTTCGATGTGGCGCTACACCAATTAAGCTATCCCGCCACGTGGTATTTAAATAATGGTCACGGCACGGAGCGCATGTCGCGCGGTGCCCACCCCACCACAGTGCCGGCGCAAATGTATAAAGCCAAAGACGGCTGGGTGTTTGTGCTGTGCATGATTGATAAGTTTTGGAAAGCCCTATGCATAGGGCTTTCACGACCAGAGTTAGCGGACGACGCGCGGTTTTTAACCATTCCCCTACGGCGCGAAAATAGAGAATTACTCACGCCCATTTTAGATGCGGAGTTTCAACGTTGCACCCCCGATGAGTGGATGCAAAAGCTAGGGGGGGTGATTCCAATTGCACCGTTGTACAATATGAAGCAGGGCTTAGATAATCCCTATGTGCAAAAAGTAGGCATGATCCAAACCCTAAAACACCCTGCCAATCCTGCACTAAAACGCCTCGCCAATCCCATTAAAGTGGATGGGCAACGGCTGGCCGCAAAAGTGGGCGGAACAATGGGCGCAGATACCCGTGCGGTGCTGGAATCCATCGGTTATAGCAATGATGAGCTAAACGCGCTGGCTAAGAATGGCGCAGTATTTGGCGTGTGAGCTAACATCTAGTCCTTCCAACATTACTTTTGTGGCGGCTTACAAGTGAAACGCGAGTGAAACCCGAGTGAAACCCGAATGAAACTAGAAGGCGTAAAAGTAATAGACCTGTCCCTGTTCTTACCGGGGCCGCATCTAACCATGATGATGGCCGATCATGGTGCTACCGTCATCAAGGTAGAGCCACCCGGTGAAGGCGAGCCGGTACGCCACGTCGGTGCGATTCAAGCAGGGCATAGCGTGTGGTTTCGTAATACCCATCGCGGCAAAAAAAGTATCTGTGTTGATTTAAAAAATCCGCAACAACACGCCAAGCTACTCAAGCTAATTGACGAAGCCGATGTTGTGGTGGAAGGTTTTCGCCCAGGTACCGCAGCGCGCTTGGGTTTGGGTTATGAAGCTATCGCCGCGCGTAACCCGCGCATTATCTATTGCAGCATTTCAGCCTTCGGTCAGATAGGCCCCAAAGCTCTCAAACCCGCGCATGACTTAGCCATACAGGCCGATAGCGGCCTTGTAAGCCTCAATCTAGGCGCGAATGGCATGCCCACCCACCCGAATATGCCAGTAGCCGATATGGCAGGCTCCTTAATGGGTTTAAGCGGTGTCTTGATGGCACTCTACCGCCGTGAAAAAACGGGGCTTGGCGATTATTTAGATATTTCCATGCAAGATAGTTTGTTGTCATGGACACCCAATGTGGCGGGCATCGCCTTTGCCGAGCAACGCGAATTCGAAGTGAAACAGCAAAGAAGCTTTGGCGGAGGTAGTTTTTACAATATCTACCAAACCCAAGATGGGCGGCACATCACCCTAGGCGGTAGCGAAGCTAAGTTCGCCAGTAATTTGCTAAAACACCTAAACCGTGAAGATTTAATCCCCGTCGCCGTTCAGCCACCCGGTGCCAGCCATGAGCCAGTAAAAGCCTTTTTGCGCCAAACTTTCGCGGCGCAACCGTTGGTGTTTTGGGAAGCTGAATTAGCAAAAGTAGATGTGTGCTGGGCAGTAGTGCGCGGCCTTCACGAAGCGCTAAACGATCCGCATTTACAGGCGCACAATACGATACATCGTGATGCGGGCGGTGGCCTACATTTAAATAATCCCATGCGGTTTAAAAATGAGCCAGCAAAGCCGAATTGGCATGTGCCGAAGTTGGGGGAAGATGATGGCTTGTTGGGGTGATTTAAATTTTTGAGGATAGTCTATTGGGCCTATTCTTGCAAATATCGCAGTAGGCACCGTACCCGCACGGCATGCCGTGCTCGCACAATCGAGGCATGCCGAGCGCGTGCAATCGTGACGCACGCCGTAAGACCTCTGCACAACTGAACTTTCAATCAAGATTGCTATCAAAATAGCGTTAACAGCAAAAGAGTAAAGTGCCATGCAAGAAAGCTTTGGAAATCTTGAACTGATTGCGCGAATCAACCGAGAAAGTGCGCTGATGAA
>JANMDR010000142.1:0-14351 GCA_031376425.1 Betaproteobacteria bacterium | reverse complement strand
ATCATGGCTGATCCATTTATCGGTGAAATTAAAATGGTTGCGTTCAACTACGCACCGCGGGGTTATGCGTTTTGTAGTGGGCAGATGATGTCCATTGCGCAGAACAGTGCAATGTTCGCCCTGCTGGGCACAACTTTCGGTGGGGATGGCGTCCAAACCTTTGGCATTCCTGACTACCGCTCTCGTCTACCGCTCGGAATGGGTAATGGCCCCGGTCTTCCGTCGGTCGTGCAAGGTGAAAAGGCGGGCACAACATCGGTAACGATTTTGTCAACGCAAATGCCAACGCATATCCACCCGGTGGCTTTATCAATTACAATCCCAGCCAGTACAGCCGCTGCAGATACACAAGTACCAGGGCCGACTACCGTACTTGCCGCTGCGCAATTCGGAACTGACCGCGACGTCACACTGGTTTCAGCCTATGTGTCAACCGCTGCCAATACAACGCTCACCCCCTTTAACAGTACCGGAACAACGGGTCTTAGTGGCGGCAATCAGCCGTTGCCGATACAAAATCCCTACCTTGGAACCAACTACATTATTGCCACGCAAGGCATCTTTCCGTCGCGTAATTGATGAAGTTTTTGCCAAACTGAAATAAAATTGCTGGTTGGTTGATGCTGAGTAGGTATAGAATCAATCAAGGCAATCAATCAAGTCAATCAATCAAGCAATATGCTGTAAAATCTTGCTGACCCGTGCCTATACGCGCGGGTCGGCTTGAACCACATTTAGTCGCAATTAGTTCTTGCCCACAAACGGGAGCAATATCGTGAAAAGAAGCCATAAACCCACCGCCCTTGCATTCAGTATTGCCCTTGCCTTGGGTGGAACGAATGCGCTAGCACAAGTTCCGCAACGGTTGAACTATCAGGGTTATCTGAGTAACGCATCGAACCAGCCGGTGACTAATGCGTCAGTCAGTATTGTCTTCCGGCTATATAGTGTTCCGACAGGTGGCACGGCGCTTTTCCGGGAAACCCAAACCGTAGCGGTCACCAATGGGCTTTTTAACGTTATTCTTGGCACCAATACGCCGTTGACCTTGCCATTTGATGCGCAATATTTTTTAGGCGTCACTGTCGGAAATGATGCTGAAATGTCACCAAGGCAGGCCTTGACTGCCTCCCCCTACGCCTTGCGGGCGGCAAGTATTGCGGATGGCTCGGTCACCTTATCAAAAATCGCAGCTAACGGCTGTATTGCCGATCAGACGCTGCAATTTAATGGGAGCGCATGGATTTGTGCGGTTGCAACCGGTGGTGCGACTGGGCCAACAGGTGCCAGTGGGGCTACAGGTGCAACAGGGGCAACAGGCGTAGCTGGTTCGGTTGGCGCGGCGGGTACAGTTGGTGCGACTGGCGCGACTGGTGCAGCGGGTTCGGTTGGTGCAACTGGGGCAACTGGTTCAGTGGGTGCAACCGGTGCGGCGGGTTCGGTGGGAGCAACTGGTGCGGTGGGTGCGACGGGCTCTGTTGGCGCAACAGGCGCGACTGGGGCAACCGGAACAGTTGGTGCAACGGGTGCGACTGGAACGGTCGGTGCAACGGGTGCAACCGGTGCGGCGAGTACAGTCGCGGGGCCGACAGGGGCTGCTGGCACAGTTGGTGCAACCGGTTCGGTCGGTGCAACGGGCGCAACCGGCGCGGCTAGTACAGTCGCAGGCCCTACAGGCGCGTCTGGCACTGTTGGTGCATCAGGCGCAACGGGAGCAGTTGGTACGGTTGGTGCTACAGGCGCAACGGGAGCAATAGGTTCGGTCGGTGCAACCGGCGCGACAGGCGCAACCGGTTCGGTCGGTGCAACGGGCGCGACAGGTGCAACTGGTGCTGCTAGTACAGTTGCGGGGCCGACAGGGGCGACTGGCACAGTTGGTGCAACGGGTTCAGTTGGCGCGACCGGTGCAGTAGGTTCGGTAGGTGCTACGGGTGCAACTGGTTCAGTCGGTGCAACCGGCGCAACGGGAGCAGTGGGTTCGGTCGGTGCAACGGGCGCGACAGGTGCAACTGGTGCTGCTAGTACGGTCGCAGGGCCAACAGGGGCGACCGGCACAGTTGGTGCGACAGGTGTGACGGGTGCAGTAGGTTCGGTAGGCGCTACGGGAGCAACAGGTGCGACGGGCGCTGTTGGTGCAACCGGCGCAACGGGTGCGACGGGTTCGGTCGGTGCAACGGGCGCGACTGGTGCTGATAGTACCGTCGCAGGGCCAACAGGGGCGACCGGCACAGTTGGTGCGACAGGTGTCACAGGTGCAGCAGGTTCGGTAGGCGCTACGGGGGCAACGGGTGCAACAGGTTCGGTCGGTGCAACCGGCGCAGTGGGTTCGGTTGGTGCAACGGGCGTGACAGGTGCAACTGGTGCGGCTAGTACAGTTGCAGGGCCAACAGGGGCGACCGGCACAGTTGGTGCGACAGGTGTCACAGGTGCAGCAGGTTCGGTAGGCGCTACGGGGGCAACGGGTGCGACGGGGTCAGTCGGTGCAACTGGCGCAGCGGGCGCAGTGGGTTCGGTCGGTGCAACGGGTGCAACAGGTGCAACGGGCGCGGCTAGTTCAGTCGCGGGTCCGACAGGTGCAACTGGCGCAGCGGGTTCAGTCGGTGCAACGGGTGCGACAGGTGCAACCGGCGCAGCAAGTACGGTTGCGGGTCCGACAGGGGCTACGGGTGCAGTGGGCGCAACTGGTGCTTCCGGTGCGGGCACAGTGTTTGTTGCTCGGTTCCAACCCTCTCTCACTGTTAACCCAGGCTTTGCACTAATTGCTGGCAACACGGGTGGTACCGCCACAGGGACCGCACACACCGCGACATACAGCTTAGTCGCGACAACAATACCAGCAAGTTGCACTTTCAGCGCCATGTATGTGAATGGCACAATGACTGCAGGTGCGAGTGGTAGTACGATTACCATCACACTTTATAAAAATGGCGTCGCGACCTTAATGTCCACCTCTATTACTGTATCGGTGACAAACGCACTGGTCTCTGCCAACACCACCGCAAACCCGTTCACCGTTGTCGCAGGAGATACAGTAGCGCTGCAAATAAACCAGTCCAGCACCGTGCCGACTGTCGCGACGAACGTCACAACACGTTGCAATTAATCCATCGTATGCGTGATAAACCGTAAAGGAAACCAACGCGGTGTATATCTTTCTAAACAGGATCGTTAACAATGGCTCGGTGCTGGCTTCGTGTGGTATCGCCGAGCAGATTGTTTGGTCGAGCAAGTTGATAGATAGTCTTGCGCGGGCGACTTACCGGCAACCGTGCACACAACCGCAAACTGCGCTATCCGTATTAAATTTAATCAAAAGCACAACCTCGCCATTCCACAGGCATTTCCAGCCAAAAATGCTTAAATTGCTTAAGAGGGCAGGCCAATGTTAGGGTTTGATCAAAACTTGATGAAAGGCTGCAAACAGCTCATCGTCCCGATGTTCAGCGTGTTTTTGCTGCTGATATCGCCCATTGGCATCTTTTCCGCACACGCGGCCAGTTCCAGCAGCGCCAACTTCAACATTCCTGCCGACGCCATCAATGCTGGCGTAGGCGCAATGAGCTCATCCGGTTTCCGTCTTAACTCATCTGTCGGTGACGGTGTATCATCCGGCAAACTGACCAGCACCAACTTCACGAATCAAACTGGCCCGCAAGCTAGTATTGCTCCCTTGGCACCCTTAGATAGCGGTACCAATACCATTACCTTCCCACCTATCCCTGACCGTCAATTTAGTATTTTACAGTTTGATGCAAATGCAAGCGCATCTTCTGGTTTACCGGTCAGTTTCTCATCACTAACACCGCTTGTTTGCAACGTTACAGGTGGCAGTGTTCGTACAATCTTAGTAGGCTTGTGCACCTTACGTGCCAGCCAGCCGGGCAATCAAACCATTCCTGCCGCCGCTCCAGTTGATCAAAGTTTCCGTATCCTATCCATTATTCCCGTCGTTTCCGCAGCACTCACATCTTCAATCAACCCGTCCATTGTTGGGCAACCCATCACCTTGACTGCAAAAGTTATCGGCAGCACCACAACGGGTGTCGTCAGCTTTGGCGAAATGACGTCAACAGGCGACGCTATGCTATGTGGCAACGTGCCTGTTGTTGCTGATGTAGCAACGTGTATCGTACCTGATACCAATCGTGGTGCTGGACTTCATAGCTATTTCGCCTATTATCGCGCGACCGGCGGATTGCCCACGGCCTTGGCGTCGATACTGCAATTGGTTTCAACTCGTGGCGTCACCATCAGCATGAGCGGCACGCCGATTCGTCCTGCTGCGGGCCTGCCACTGGTGCTCACCGCGCTGGTGAATGGGGTTCGCCCAACTGGAAGCGTGCGCTTTACCGATGGTGGTATTGATGTGCCAGGTTGCACGAATGTACCGCTAGCAGCATTGCCGCTAGATTTTAGCAATCCCGGTGTGGCGAGTAATGCGGTTGCGGTCTGTACGGTTGCGCAAATCCAATCTGGCAATCGTAACTACACAGCTATCTATTCTGGCGATATCAATAATACCGCTGTTCAGACCGCGCTCGCTTTTGTGGTTCCGGCTACTGGGCCGCGTGACTACTCAGATCTCTGGTGGGCAGGCTTGATTGAAAACGGCTGGGGCATGTCGATCATGCAAAAAGGCGCGATACAGTTTAATACCTTCTACATTTACGATACTCAAGGCAAACCAACATGGGTGGTGATGCCCGGCGGATCATGGGATGCAACTTTCACGCGCTTTAGTGGCCCGCTCTACCAAACTACAGGCAGCCCTTATTTTGATTACGATACTACCCGTTTCAACGTGCCGCAACCAACTGGCACGGCGACACTGACCTTTACCAATCTAAATACCGCCGTACTTGACTACACCATCAACGGTGTGAGCGGACGCAAACAGATCGTGCGTCAACCATTTGGTGTGCAAGATAGCGCCCCTCGATTGATGGTGCGCGATATGTGGTGGGGTAGTCAGGCTGAAAACGGCTGGGGCATCGCCATTGCGCAGCAAGAGCGTAATTTATTCGCGGTATGGTACACCTATGACGCCAATGGCAAGCCAAATTGGTTTGTTGTGTCCAACGGTAAGTGGGATGAAAACGTCTTTACGGGTGATGTTTATACAACGACCAGCTCGGCGTGGATTGGCACAAGCTATGACGCCAATCAGTTCAAGTTAAATAAAGCAGGCGTGCTGACGATTACATTTACCGATCAGGAAAACGCCGTAATGACGACCACTATTGATGGCGTAACGCAGAGTAAGCCGATTTATCGGCAGCCGTTTTAGAAATTCACTGAAGATATAACGTTTTTTTTGAATTCGCAGGCTGTGATTATCTACGGCACGGCCTGAGGTATTATTTACGCGGCGTGCGGCCTAACTTCAATGCCTTTCAGGGTTATTGCGTTAACTCCATTTTTACTTCATTCGTGCATCAATTATTTGTGCCTGCAATAAACAACCGTCATTCCAGCGAAGGCTGGAATGACGATGTCTCATATTTTATAAGGTGCAGGTAATGGCATTTTTGATTTAGAAACGGAATGAGGAACAACAACGCAATGCGCCCGTCACTGCATCAAAAATGGGAAATTTGCAGTTTCCGCATCCCTAACTCCCGACCGATATTTATCCAGATATTCTGGACAAGTTTTTAATTTTGGCTAAGAAAATGAATTCCCAAGTTTTTACTTTTCATGTCGTTTCGCTTCCGCATACGCAAACAACAAAAGCCCACAGCGCATGTGCATATACAGAGAAGGTAAGGAATTTCTGCAATATGATGTCGAGTTTGGGGCATCAGGTTTATCTTTATGCCTCAGAAGAAAACGAGGCGCAAGTCAGTGAACTAGTGACTTGTATCCGAAAGTCAGAACAATTGGAGGGCATCCCGCAGTTCAGTGCGGAAGAAAAACAATTCAAATTAATGAATCAGCGCGTAGTCGCCGAGATGCGCACGCGGATCAAGCCGAAGGACTTCATTTGTGTCATTGCTGGTCATGTTCACAAGGTCATCGCCGACAGCTTTCCGGCTAATATGACTGTGGAATTTGGAATTGGCTACGAAGGTGTTTTTTCATCTTACCGTGTGTTTGAGAGTTATGCGTGGATGCACACCGTATATGGCTATCTTTACACAGCGATGGGCTCCGATGGGCGAAATTATGATGCGGTCATTCACGGCTATGTTGACCCCAAAGACTTTCCTTTTCAACCCAACAAAGAAGATTATTATTTGTTTGCCGGTCGCCTGATTGACAGAAAAGGTTATGGTATTGCCGTGGATGTTTGTAAGCGCTTAGGTAAACGCCTAATCATCGCAGGCTCAGGGTCCCCGCCTGAGTACGGCGAGTATGTGGGTGTTGTCGGGCTGGAGCGCCTTGGTGAATTGATGGGGCGGGCACAGGCAGTCTTTGTGCCGACTGCGTACGTGGGGCCAATGGAGACGGTTCACATCATGGCATTGACGACAGGTACGCCCGTAATTTGTACCGATTGGGGTGTATTTACTGAGACGATCAGAAATGGTTTTAATGGTTTCCGCTGCAGAACGATTTCAGAATTTATGGCAGCCACTGAAGCGGTAAAGGGGCTTGACTACCAAGCCATCTCTGACGATGCCGTTAAAAAATACTCAATCAATGTTATTAAACACCACTACCAAGATTATTTTGAACAATTAATGACGCTTTGGGGAGATGGTTTCTATGACACAAGTGATTGGCGTAGCGGGTCGCCATGGCTTCGTGGATAAACCAAATAATGCTTAGGGAATGCTGACTTGAAGTGCGTTATTTTTGGCGGCGGTGGATTCATTGGCTCTGCACTAGCGGATAGACTATTGAGTGATGGTCACGCTATCCGCATCTTTGAGCGCCCGCGCGTTGCGCAGTACCGATCATTTCTGCCGTACGAGAAGATTGAATGGGTCAGTGGTGATTTTTCAAATGTCCACGATCTTAAAAAATCTGTTGCCGGTACCGATGTTGTTTTTCATCTCATCTCAACGTCGCTGCCAAAAAATTCAAATGATGACCCCGTTTATGATGTGCAAAGCAACGTAATTGCCAGCCTACAACTATTGCGTTGCATGGTTGAATGTAAGGTGCCGCGCATTGTTTTTATTTCATCCGGCGGTACTGTTTACGGCAATCCCAACTACCTTCCAATTGATGAGAAGCACCCCACTAATCCAATCGTTTCTTATGGCATAACCAAGCTGGCGATTGAAAAGTATTTGCAACTCTATGAGCGCTTATATGGATTGACTGCTATCTCGCTTCGCGTTGCAAATCCTTATGGTGAACGGCAGCGAATTGAAACGGCGCAAGGCGTAATAGCCGCATTTTTAAACCGTGCCATGTCGGAAACGCCTATCGAAGTTTGGGGCGACGGTAGCGTCACGAGAGACTATTTGCATATCAGTGATGTGGTAGAGGCGTTGGCGAAGGCATCTATTTATAAGGGGCAAGAACGCGTATTTAATATTAGCTCAGGTGTTGGCATGAGTTTGGAATCTTTGATCAAAGTGCTTGAATCCGTGCTCAATAAAAAAATTGAACGTAAATACCTCCCTAGTAGACCATTCGACGTTCCGGTCAGTATTTTGAGTAATGAGCTTGCGCGAAATGAACTAGGCTGGTCGCCCATCATTAGTATTGAAGATGGGCTGATGGCCACAATTGATTGGATCAAAAAAAGCGGGATGTAAATCAATGGCGACGCCCGCCGGAACGCCTTGGAAAATTCCTAAAATAGGCCGTTTTCAGCTTATTATTAAATAAATTGGACAGTGAGCCATTTCTAGGTTGAATTCACTTAGTTTGAGCGTGAAGTACGCGGGGCTTGCACGCTCAGTTTGCAAACAATGAATTTTGCCATTCGCATGAATATAGATAGCCGCCAATAAAGTATGTACTATATGCATTGATACATAAATAGAGGGGCGAATATATGCAAACGATTAGCGCAACCGAGTTGGTGAGAAATATGCGGGCGATACTAGACACCGTATCTATGAATGGAGAAACGGTGTCCGTTGAGCGCAACAGCGTCATGATCGCGCAAATCGTACCGCCTGAAAGAACCATGACGGCGAGGCAGGCGCTTGCAGCGTTAACGTTCCCACTACTCACGCCGAACGAGGCCAAAGCTTGGCTGAATGACAGCAAGACGGGTTTTGACGATGAGGTGCGTGATCCGTGGGCATAATCTTCGATAGCTGTGTTTGGATTGCCCTAGCAGAAAAGCAAATTGATAGTGACGACGTTTTCAACGCGGTGGGCGATGCGCCTGTATTTACATCCGTTGTCTCAATCGGCGAATTGAGTTTTGGTGTGCATTCATGCAGCGACCCAGCCGAACGAGCAAAGCGTTCAGCTTACTTGCGGCAAATAGAAAGTCGCCCTACGTTGGGCATGTCCAAACATACCGCAGCCGCGTTCGGTGTTCTCGCGGCGGCGGTCAAACAGTCGGGGCGCTCGCCGCGGCCGCGCTATAACGACTTGTGGATAGCCGCGCAAGCCATCGAACGGGGTTACGCACTTTTGACAGTTAATCCAGCTGATTTTACCGGTTTACCCGGTTTGCAAATCGTTACGCTATAGCGCCCGAATTCGTGAGGTTTTGTGATGGCTGGATTGAGCTAAGAGATGCGGAAGCTCCAATATCCCATTTTTGGATGCACTGACGGGCGCATTGCGTTGTTGTTCTACAGTTGTGTGGCTAGCCACACTGCCTTCGGAACGCCTAGCACTGCATCCCGTCAGCACCCCCAAAAAACGGGACATTAACAATTTCCGCACCCCTAAGCCGCCTCGTCATCTTGCGGTGTCACCACATCTAACTTTAATTCTGCAACCTTTCGTGTGAGCGTGTTGCGGCCGATTCCTAGCAGTGTAGAGGCCTCCATGCGGCGGCCTGCGGTGAATTGTAAGGCGCGGCTGATTAGTGCGGTTTCAAATTGTTGGTTTAAGGCATCGAATATATTCGTTTTACCCGCTTTGAGTTGGGCGGTAACTTCTGCTTCTAGCGCTGTTTTCCAATCATTTGAAGCGACGCCGCTTGGCGTTGGGATGCTGGTGGTTTCATGGCGAATTTCGGGTGGTAAATCGTTTAATTCGATACTTTGCCCGGGCGCCATGACCATTAGGTAGTGGCATAAATTTTCTAACTGGCGCACGTTGCCGGGGAAAGTTTGTGCACTCAAAAATGTTAAAGTGGCTTCGGATAAACGCTTAGGCTCTACACCCAAATCACGGGCACTTTTAGCCAGAAAATGTTTGGTTAACAGAGGGATATCTTCGCGCCGTTCGCGTAAGCTTGGCAGGCGCAGGCGAATGACGTTTAAGCGATGGTATAGATCTTCACGGAACGCCCCTTGTTTGACGCGCGCTTCTAAATCTTGATGCGTAGCCGCAACCACACGCACATTAGCCGTCATGGGCGTATGGCCGCCCACGCGGTAGAACTGCCCATCAGAGAGCACCCGTAATAATCGGGTTTGCAGCTCATGCGGCATATCGCCAATTTCATCTAAAAATAATGTGCCGGATTCCGCTTGTTCAAAGCGGCCACGTCTGGTGGCCGCCGCGCCAGTAAACGCCCCGCGCTCGTGACCGAAAAGCTCGCTTTCTAATAAGTCTTTGGGAATGGCGGCGGTGTTAATGGCGATAAAAGGCTTGTCGCGGCGGGGGCCGTGGCGGTGCAAGGCGCGGGCAACAAGCTCCTTGCCACTGCCCGATTCACCAGTAATGAGTACGGTGGCATGGGATTGCGAAAGGCGGCCAATGGCGCGAAATACATCTTGCATTGTCGGTGCTGAGCCCAGTATTTCAGGTGTCTCCAGCTGCTCACTAGTTTCTGGCGGCACTTCAACTTTGGTGCTTTCGGTGATGGCGCGGTGCACTAAAGCAATAGCGTGGTCAATATCAAAAGGCTTGGGCAAATATTCATACGCCCCCCCTTGAAACGCGGATACGGCGCTATCCAAATCTGAATACGCGGTCATGATGATGATAGGAATGTGGGGCGCGCGCGCCTTAAATTTTTGCATAAGATGCAAGCCCGACATCCCCGGCATACGAATGTCGCTTACCACCAATTGCGGCTCGGCATCATCGAGTGCTTCTAAGGCATCGTGGGCGTTACTGAACACCCGATTAGCGATGCCTTCGCGTGAAAGTGCTTTTTCGAGCACCCAGCGAATGCTCTCATCGTCGTCAATAATCCAAACAGGTTTCGTCATATTTTTCTATCGTTGTGGCAGGCTTACGCTTGCTTCTAGCGTTGCAAAGAAGTTACACCGTCTTCAATAATAGGCAGAACAATGTCAAAGCTGGTTCTACCCGGTTCGCTTTCAAACTCAATAATGCCTTGGTGCTGGTTAATAAATTCTTGCGCCAACGATAATCCTAGGCCGCTACCATCTTCCCGACCCGACACTAAGGGATAAAAAACGCTATCTTTTAAGGCGGTGGGCACGCCAGGGCCGTTGTCAATAATTTTAATCAACAGGGCGTGTTTGTAGCGGTGGCGTCCCAGTGTGATTTGCCGTGCGATTCGAGTACACAATATAATTTTGCCCGCGCCTTTCATGGCTTGCGCAGCATTGCGGGTGATGTTCAATATCGCTTGAATGAGCTGCTCCTTATCGCCAATAAGCTCGGGCAGGCTGGTGTCATAGTCGCGCTGTACAAGAATCCCCTGCGGGTACTCCGCCAAAATTAAAGTGCGCACCCGTTCTAACACTTCATGAATATTGGTAGCTACCCGCTGCGGTAGGCGACTGGGCGCTAACAGCCTATCCATAAGGGACTGCAGCCTATCGGCTTCTTTTACGATCACTTGCGTATATTCGCGTAGCTCATTGCTCGGTAGCTCGCGTTCTAGCAATTGCGCAGAGCCACGAATACCGCCAAGGGGGTTTTTGATTTCGTGCGCGAGATTGCGGATTAACGTGCGGTTCAATTGCTGGTGTTCTAAAATTTGTTCTTCACGGGCAATTTTTAGTTGCTGCTCCACTTTTCTAAATTCAAGAACCAGCATGGCATCTGCCTGCTCAATCGGTGTTGCTACACACATCAGGCGATGGCTAATATTGCCGGGCAGTTCGATATGCAAATCATGTTCTACTAAGCCAACGGTGCGAATTAGAGCTTGGTTGAGCATTGAAAATAATGCAGAATTTCTAGGAAACAACGTTGTTAACGCTCTAGAGTCAGTACTCTTGAAACTAAATGCGAACAAAGATTCCGCCGCCGCATTGGCGTAACGCAGATGCAAAGCAGGGTCAACCACCAGCACGGCGGTTGAAATTAAATCCAGCCCAAGAAAAGGTGCGCAGCTGGCCTTTTGATTTTGGGTATCGAAGTTGGAAGACATATATTAGGTTAGCAAATTTCGCGCCAACTTAGCGCTAAATTAACTGGATGCGCGCACTTTTTATTTACACGCACTGACGGCTACCTATTTTGCCGATGTAAATAAAAAAATGCCGGTAGCGTGATGCCACCGGCGGGAAATTCGATCTGACGATCGAAAGGATGCTTCGGGTGCAGTTGGCGTCATTGATACTACTGACGACAATGGCCTTGTGCACCAAATTAGGTATTCACAAAGGTTAACGGCGTGTAGGTTATTAACGTGACCGTAGTACTTCTCTTAAGGCTTCAGCCGTGCGTTCATGTGCGTTAAGCTCATCTTGCAATAAGCGTTTGCGCTCGAAGTGCGCCAATAGGGCTTCTTTAGCATTTTTTTGCTCAGCGGTGGGGATGATATTTTTCTTTACTGTCTGCGCGAGTTCTTGGGTTTTTAGCCTGAAGTTAGCTGATTCCGCTTCTTCTTTTGTTAATGTTTGGCGAATTTCACGACTGAGGATTTCTTCTTGGCGCAGTTCCGCTTCTAATATTTTGCGGCGCTGGGTAGCCGCTAAAAGTTGCGGGTCTATCGCGCTATCGGCACGGAGTTTTTCAAATACAGGGAAAGTGGGTGTAGCGTCGTCGTTTTGCGCACCTATCGATTGGGAGTTAGACGCCATAATGAGTTTTACGGACTCAGTTGGCGCAGTAGCTTGCGAATCACTAACAGTAGGAATTGCGCCTACTGGCACCATGGTGAACGGAGCCGGTAGGGCTTTGGGGGCAGTTTTACCGGTTTGCGCTGCATTTGTAGGGGCGGGTGTAGTTAGTGCTACAGACGGTGACAATGCGAGTTCATTGGTTTGGGATGCTGGCGCAGCAGTTGCTGTTGCCAAGGCGCTCGGCCATTGCGAATCCATAATGGTTAAATCCGGCAATGCCACTTTTTGTGCACCCGCCATGGGGCTATCGGCGTAGGTGGTGCGCCCCTGCGCATCAACTAGTTTGTAGATCACCTGTGTAGCTGGTGCGGACTGTGCTGATGGCGTTGGCGACGCTGGTCGCAATATTGCAAAGCTGGCGGTACTGGGTTGCCGTGTTGTGGTGACAATGGCTACTTTTGAAGTCGCTTGCGCAGAATTATTTGTGCTGCCGGTGCCCGAAGCCGCTGCGATAACCGCATTGTCGGTAAGTGCAGTAAGAGCCAAGGCAGTTACACCGACGCATGCATAGGCACCCATACGCTGCATCAGCTTGGCGGCAATTTTTTCACTTAAAACCTTGATATTTCGAGGAAATTTCATCTGGTTTCGCTTAAGGCTACGTAGGCTAAATATTGAATATATATCGCCTAAATACGGCCTTTAAGCATACGTCTGGTGAAAATTTTTTGCAACATCAAGCCCTTGTGGTGGCTAAGGTTTAAAACACCATAGGTAGATATTTGCTTAAAATTGAGGCAGGGCAATTTAGCAAAATGCGCCCATCGAGCCGCGCGCCCAATAAAAAACGGTGCCATGAGGCACCGTTTTATTGCACTGCAACAAAACTACAAATTACAGTGAATAGTACATATCAAATTCCACTGGATGCGTGGTCATACGGAAGCGGGTTACTTCTTGTTGCTTAAGTTCGATATAAGCATCAATCATTTCATTAGAGAACACACCGCCACGGGTTAAGAATTCGCGATCTTTGTCTAAATATTCTAAGGCTTGATCAAGTGATGAACACACGGTTGGAATCTTTGCATCTTCCTCTGGTGGCAAGTCATACAAGTTTTTGTCGGATGGATCACCGGGGTGAATCTTGTTTTGGATGCCATCCAAACCAGCCATCATCATTGCCGCGAAGGCAAAATATGGGTTTGCAGTAGGGTCTGGAAAACGTACTTCAATACGGCGCGCTTTGTCAGACTGCACATATGGCACGCGAATAGAAGCAGAACGGTTACGCGCAGAATAAGCCAATTTTACCGGCGCTTCAAACCCTGGAACCAAACGCTTGTAAGAGTTAGTGCCTGGGTTAGTAATCGCATTCAAAGCACGAGCGTGCTTGATAATACCGCCGATGTAGTACAAGGCTGTTTCTGATAAACCAGCATAACCATTGCCTGCAAATAAATTCTTGCCGTCTTTCCAGATCGATTGGTGAACATGCATGCCTGAACCGTTGTCGCCAACGATAGGCTTTGGCATAAACGTAGCGGTTTTGCCGTAGCTCGCAGCAACGTTATGCACGATGTACTTTAAGCGCTGATTCCAGTCGGCACGCTCAACCAAAGTTGAGAATTTAGTGCCGATTTCGCATTGGCCAGCATTCGCAACTTCGTGGTGATGCACTTCAACTTCAACACCAACATCTTCCAGCGCTAAACACATGGCAGAACGAATGTCTTGCAACTGATCTACTGGTGGCACGGGGAAATAACCGCCTTTTACTGCCGGACGATGGCCTAAATTGCCGCCTTCAAACTTTTCACCGGTAGACCATGCAGCCTCTTCCGAGTAAATTTTGGCAGAGCAGCCAGACATATCAACATTCCACTCTACTGAATCAAAAATGAAAAACTCTGGCTCAGGGCCAAAGTAAGCCGTATCGCCCAAGCCGGTTGATTTTAAATAGGCCTCAGCACGTTTGGCTAAGCTGCGTGGGTCGCGGTCGTAACCTTTGCCATCGGTTGGGTCAACCACATCGCAAGTTAAAATCAGTGTTGGCTCATCCATAAACGGGTCAATATTGGCAGTCGATGCATCAGGCATCAGTTGCATATCAGAGGCTTGAATACCTTTCCAACCGGCGATTGAAGAGCCATCAAATGCGTGGCCTTCAGTAAATTTTTCTTCGTTAAACGCAGAAACAGGCACCGTGACGTGTTGTTCTTTACCGCGCGTATCGGTAAAACGAAAATCGACAAATTTAATGTCGTTATCTTTTACCATTTTCATTACTTTAGCCACTGACATCAAAAAATCTCCTAGACGATGAATTTA
>JANMDR010000114.1:0-22387 GCA_031376425.1 Betaproteobacteria bacterium | reverse complement strand
ATCGGCGTCACTTTAAAAGTAAACGCGATGACCAAAGCTAACTACTTCCCGAAAACCCAAAATCTAGATACGAGCATGTATTTGCTAGGTTGGGGTGGCTCAACCACCGACGCTATGTTTACTTTAAAACCGGTGCTGCATAGCCGCACTGCCAGTGCAGGCGAGTACAACCGTGGCAATTATAAAGTACCTGCCTTGGATGACTTGATCGATAAAGCCGAAGGTGAAATGAATCCTCAAGTACGCCAAGAACTCATCAATAAAGCCATGCAACTACACCATGATGAAGTGCTGCATATTCCATTGCACCGCCAAATGATTCCGTGGGCATCAAGCAAAAAAGTAACCGTAATGCATCGGCCAGATAATTGGTTAGAAACGGCTTGGGTAACGATTAAGTAATTGGTTTAACGTGGTGAAAAAAACGGCTCAAAAGTGGAATGCTTTTGGGCTTTTTTTATTGCGGCGTCTAAGAGGTGATGCTAGACTAAGTTTAATGGCTGGCTGTGATTGAAACGTGAGATTTATGCGATTGTGGGACAGCGTGGTGTGCGATTGATTTTATAAGTTATCGCGCCAAAACGTTACCCATTGATCGCAGGCAGCTTTTTATTCGGAGTCTAAGGGCACCGCCGGGCGTGTTAAGGACGTGGTGCGCTCCAAATTGAGTTAAGCGGTGTTCGGTACCGCGTGCTCCCAGCGGAAAGTGAGAAATAGCCATGTCGAATCGTCCACCCTGTATCCTCGCAACAAGCGAAATCCAAGAGAATACGCACGTCTATCCGCAAAGTAGTGAGTTGATGGGGCCGGTGCGCCGAATTGGCAAAGAGGCAGGTCTGCAGCGGATCGGCATCAATATTCAGCGCCTCCCGCCTGGCACTCGCTCTTCTTGGCCCCACGCCGAGGAGAACGAGGAAGAATTCGTCTACGTCATCTCAGGAAAAGTTGACGCTTGGATTGACGGCCATGTTCACAGCATGAACTCTGGCGACTTAGCTGCATTCCCAGTGGGAACAGGAATGTCGCACTGTTTCATCAATAACTCCGATCAGGAAGTTGTGTTGCTTGTAGGTGGTGAAGCGCCGAAGCCTGGCAGTAGAATTTTCTATCCCATTAATCCGTCGCGGCGGCAGGACATACCTGAGCAGTACTGGTGGAGCGATGTTCCTCGCCGCGAACTTGGTGGCCATGACGGCCTACCAGATGCCCAGCGTACCCCGTAGTCGTGAATGCCGCCTAACCTCTCGTTCAATTGGCGTATCGTTTTCTCCGGCGTAGCTCAAACTTTAGGCGTCCGAGAATCCGTAGAATCCGTGCGTCCCGCCCCAAGGCTCGTTTTCCGCATCGTATGGCTGGTGCTTGCCGTGATCGGTTGCTGTGTGCTTATCGTGCTTTCTGTTCAAGGCTACGGGAACTCAATGCGCAACGCGTCTAGTCTTCACTCGCTTCCACAGTACGCGATGACAGCCTCACAGTTTTTGTATTCAGCCCTAGGCCCCATCGTCGTCGTACTGCGATTTGCCAGTGTTCGGTGGCTTTATGCGGCGTGGCGTGCATGGGTATTCTCCTTCACGGTGGCAGTTGCGCTGATCCCTTGGGCTTGGATCGCGCCCTCCTATGTTTCGACCCTTGGCTTCGCTGTGGTGGGCCTTGTCTGCGCGGGGCTTATTGGGTTCTTAGTACTTTCTGGCGTTCATTCACGCCCGCGGCTAAACGAGGCAACGAGTGACGCTTAAGCACCCACTCAAGGCTGCTTGGTATGGCGCAGCTATTATTAAAGTAACACTGCGTTTCCCTTGAAAATTGGGCCCTCCCAAACGAGGCGGCTCGGGTTGGTGAAACTATTCCAAGAGTCTGGTATGTGGCAAGTGGCACTCAGTACAGGTGGATTTTCTCGTTGCCCAAGCTATGATTTCAAGCCAGTATGTATCCAGCTCAAGCAATAGTATGCTAATTGCCCAGATGGAAAGCTGGGAGGTTCTCGGTTCATGATGACTGGGGATTAGTGAAGTTATCACGTGTTCGGCCAATTTTGGCAACACGTATTGAGGTTGTATCGGATGAATGTGCACCGCGAAGTCGATTTAATTTTGCAAGATTTGCGGTAGACATTACGTTAGGGCGCTAATGGAGTTATCCAGCATGTCGAAAAATCAACGTTTGAGCCGCTCTCGCCTGTTATGGCGTATCGGCTTCGTCATCGCTCTGCTTGCCCTCGTAGTGATTTGCGTAGACTTCTTACTGACCGTTTACGGCAAGTACAATCAGGTAGACCCTGCCGCCTACACCATGTTCTGGACGCGTCGCGGTTGGCTATGGACTCATCTGGTCGGCGGGACAATAACCATCATTTTAGGGCCAGTGCAGTTTTTGACCCAGTGGCTACTAACCTATCCGCACCTGCATCGATTGACGGGCCGGATATACATGACCTTTATGCTTATCGCTTGCGTGGGTGCAACAGGGCTAATCGCCACTTCGCCGGCTCCGTTCGCAATTCTGACGGCGTTCGCCGCCACTGCGCTGGCGTGGTTAACGACAGCCCTGACGGGATTAATCGCAATCCGTAGCGGTCGAGTACGGTCGCACCAGCGCTGGATGGTGCGCAATTACCTCGTAACGCTTTCTCCAATTACCTTTCGGGCACTGCTCAAGATTCCGAGTGTGATGGAACTTGCGCCACCGTTGGTGATGATCCCGATATTACTGTGGTTAAGTTGGCTACTGCCACTGCTGGTCTGTGAGGGTATCTACCTTATCGTTGATCGCGTGGGTTTACACCCAAATAATTCGTTTAGGCCGGATGCGCTTGGCCAGTAGGGCTAAAGCAGTTGTTAGGGAAGAAAGATTGCGTTTGACCTTCCCTCGTCATTGCAGCGCAATTCCGTTCATTTGGCCCGTGATATTATTGCATTTTTGATAGTCTCGTTGTTGGAGCGACAAAATGGGCTATGTAATCGGTGCCATCGCACTAGTGATTGGATTCTTTGCTTGGCGATTCATCCGATTCTGGAAAGCGGCCTATTTGGAAGCGTCAGCGGACGTAGATCGAAGGTGGGAAGCAGATAAAAACCTCATAGAGGTAGCACCTTGGATCGGGAAAACTGGGCTTCATGAGGAAGATGAACGTGAGCTGCCTCGTTACCTCCGTCGGGAGTTTGGAGAAGTCGGGGCTGATGATGGTTTGAAGGCTTCAGATCTGACTTATTTAGGCATCCAAACCGATGATCAGGGCCGAGCGCACTTCTGGAGCATCAAAAGGAGCGAAAGGGAGGCCACGTATGCCTACGCCTACATCGATATCAATGAAAAAGGAGATGTCCACGGCTTTGGTTGGGGCGGCCGTGATCCGATTCACAAGCACCCTGTGCTGTAATTGCGCTTGTATGCCTATTGGATCCTGCAAAGGCGCGGTGCTCATTAACCCAATTTAACCCAAAAGTGAGGCCGCATGTCTTTTGACACCAAAAACGTAACTGCCGAGCGAATTGTTGAGTCAATCCGCCGTGCCTTCCCAAAGGAGGCCGCTATAATCGATACCATTGTTAAAAGAGATGGATTTGAGAACGCGCACTACATCTGGGTGGAGCAGTTTTCCCATTTAACAACAGACGCAATTCGAACGTGTGACTACGAGAAGGCGAAGGCACACCTCATACTTTTGTCCGGCGTGTTGGGCCGAGGTGACGACGCGACAAAACGTTGTATCGATGTAGCGTACGTGGAACCTCTCATGTGGGACATCAAAGACGACAAGGTCAAACGCGAAGGCTGGGAGCTGATGCCTGAGAACCTTCGGTCTCTGTATGTGGAGATGTGGGGGCAAAAGCCGTTCATGAAGGGTTCGAAATGAATCATTGCAGACCGGTAGCAGCGTCTTACCCCGCGCGAAGTTGCAGTCATCTTGTAGATCTGAATTTTCAACCCATCATTCTGCCGCTTCGTTAATCGGAAACGATGTCGCCGTAGCCATTTGCACACGCCGTAGCAATTGCATGGCATCGCTTGCGGCGCTTAACGCGCGAGCTTCTTCTTCGCGCTTTTTTTGCTTACGTAATTGCTTGTTTTGACGCTTACGATATAGCTGAGCATCTAGCACTGCCGTAAAGGGTTCATCCACCCGGTTTATTTCTGCAAAGCGTCGCGCTGCGATGCCCATGCGAGTGCGGGTTGGTGCATCCATGAGTTGCAGCATCGCTGCTTGTAGGCTTTGTACGTCGTTACCGCGCACCATAATGCCAGTGTCACCGTCTTCCATTAGCTCGGCAGGGCCACCAATATCGGTGACGATAACCGGCACACCGGATGCTTGAGCTTCGAGCGGTGCATTGCCCCAAGTGTCGGTGGTACTCGGAAATATTTTTACGTCGCACGAAGCCAACGCAATTGCCAGTTCATTGCCATGCAGATAGCCGGTAAACGTGGCCGGCAAGCCCTGTAGTTGGCCTTCTAAGGTCGTACGGTAAGGTCCGTCGCCGATGATAATGAGGTGTGCTGATTGCATGGGGGCGAGTTGTGTTTGCATATTGCGAAACGCTTGCGCCATGAGGTGTAAATTTTTTTCAATCGCAACGCGACCAACATAAACAAACTTAACGACGCCATCCGCAACACCATAAGGTTGCCAATAGTCTGCAACGCGTTTGTTGCTATGAAAGCGATCCACATCGACCCAGCGGTCAAGAATAAGCAAATTGCGGTTACGCAAGCCGCGCTTATGCAATAGTTTTGCAATGAATTTTGAAGGTACGAGTGTTTCGTCCACCGCATGGTAAAACAGCAGCATATATTTCCATGCCCATGCTTCGAGGCTGACGTCCTTGGTGTAGTTTTCTACATATTCAGGAATGCTGGTGTGATAGGTTGCTGCTGTTTCAAGCTGCAGTAGTTTTGCAGCCATCAAACCGGTTAAGCCTACTAAACCGGGTGTACTAATTTGCATTTTAGTAAAACCCGATTCTTGTAGATATTTGAGCATATCCAATACGGGAGGAAAGTAAATCTGTAAGCCGTCGTATTCAGGAAAATCTAAGTTCGCCACCGAAGTAAAGAGCTTTAAGCGTCCCTGCGCAATAAAGCTTTTTACTTCCGCATCCGCCAAGTGCTTTGCGAGATCTTTTTCTGCCACACAGGTCACTACCGTAAAATCAAGATTGCGTTTTATGGCTTCGCGAATCATTCGTTTTATCGTGTTTGAAACACCATTCACATCAAAATAGGTATCCGTCACCAACACTAGTTTTTGCGGCTCGGTCACTTTAAATGCGCTACGTACATCAGTGGCAATTTTGCAATCCGCGCTTTGCTGCATGAAAGCGGCAAGGTAGGGCAGCGACACAAATAAATTTGACGTCACCATGGAAACTGCTTCACGAATGCCGGTGACTAAATCGAGTGATTCACTACGCTGTAAGCTGCGAATATAGTGTGCAAAAATACGATTGACAATGGTCTTTACAACATAAAAAATACGGTCGTCCATTGAGGCGGCAGCTTGCAGTTCTTTGTGAAAGTTGGCGTCCTCAAGCATTAAGAACACCTCTGCCTCCAACACCGCCTCAAAGGGTTTGCGCACCGCGCTGTTGCCGCTCAGTTGCTTAAGTTGATGTAACACCACGCGTGCACGAAATGTCAATTTTTCCAACAGGGTCGCGCTGTCAGAATCAAATACCAAGTGCAATAACGACTGTACGGCACCGCCTACTTGCAAGCCTTTTTTCGCACCATCCGGCTTCGCCTGTTTGCCCCCTTCGTAGACGAGCTTCAGTATCGAATGGGCGATAGTTGTGGGTCCTCCGTGTGCACCATCAGGACGGCTTGTGCGTGCACGGATCGAATCAACTAGCACATTGGCCGATACGACTTTCCCGCTTAGGTCGAACGCCGTCCAAGTCTGACCTGGATTGATGCCGGCGTGGTCATCTGAGCCACCTACAACCGATTTTAGCCATGGTGTGGCACCCTTAGGTGCGATGTTATGAATATTAGCTAGGCGCTCGATGGTGGGCGCATCAAGTTTATCAATGACATGCCACGTTAAGTCGTTAAGCGCCCGAGTACGAGCGCCGTTGCGCGCTTCGATGCAATTGCAAAGCAGCATGGCTTTTTCGATGTGCGCAACTGATAGCGCACCCTCACGACCATAGGCACGATTTTGCGTGCTCATGAGCGGGTGGGTCATGAAGTAGGTCAATTTGTTGCTGGTCGCAGTTTCTAAGGCAATTTGCGCATCGACATAGGCTACCATTTCATACACATTGCCGCGTAGACGATTAACCTCCGCAAATTGCGTCTCGGTCATATTGGCTACGGTAATGTGGATATTGCAACCGTCTTCGGGAAATGTGGTGGTCATCTCAGAACTGATAAACACATCAGGCAGGCCATGGTCGAGCATGACGCGTACGCCATCGATGGAATTGTGATCCGTCAATGTTACCAGGGACATTCCGCGCGCTTTGAGCGTTTTATACAGCTTTAATGGGTCTGAGTAAGATTCAGGAACCGAGAACGCATTGGCTGCATAGTAGTCGGTCACGTTTGATGCGTACGAGTGTAGATGAAAATCTACACGGCCTATTCTGCCTATTTCGTTGGATATTGTCATCGCTCTTCTCCTGTATAAGGGCACCTCCTAAAGTACGCTTTTCGTTGCTAGGCGTTGCCGCAATTTTTTGCTTGCGCGTAGCCTAGCTTGGAAAATTGAATTTTTAGAAGTGCCCAAAAGCGCGCGGATGCGCAGTGGGGCGTTTTTGCAGGCGTAGTAAACCACGTTCAAATTACCTTCTCGTGTCAGTTGCGTTACGATTTGACGACATCGCTAGGATGGCGATATTCATCTTTTTGTCATCTTGGGGCGGTATACATAGTGGTTGTTGTAAACAAGATGTCCCTAATTTTAATTTGCGAAGGAGAAAGTGATGCAAGGATTTGCTGCAGCATTAAAAGAACAGCGCTGGGATGACCATCGCTTTTATCATCACAGCCGCATTAATCAATCGTTACATTTGCTCAGCGCCACGAGTTTTGTGGTCGGGTATATATTGCTGTTTTACGTACCAGCTATCGCGGCTTTGGTTTGTTGGTTGATCGGCATGGTAAGTCGTCAAGCGGGACATTTTTTCTTTGAGCCGAAGGGCTATGACGAAGTGAATATGGCCTCCCACGAGCATAAGGAAGACATCAAAGTTGGCTATAACTTGCAGCGTAAAATCGTGCTGATGGTTATTTGGGCTTTATCGCCATTGGCGCTATGGGCAGATCCAACGCTGATGGGACTAATGGCGGCACCAACCGATGTAATGGGCTATGTGAATAATATGGGATTGTTGTGGATTGCGATTGGCGTAGGCGGTTTGCTGTTTCGCACAATACATCTATTCTTTATACGTGATATACAAACTGGTTTGGTGTGGTTCACAAAAATTCTCACCGATCCATTTCACGACATCATGTTATATCACCGCGCACCGTTGTATTTAATGCGTGGGCAGTTGATTGATCCAGATATTGCCAAACGGTAGAAGTATCGAGAAGTATCTGAAATTCCTTAAAGATGCCCGTATTTAGGGCGTCTTTAAAGGTTTCTGGAAGTGTTGGGTGATGAGTTCTTTAAGCACTTTACGCTTGATTTGTTTGTTTGTAGCGTTAGGCTCATGCCACCACCAGCCATCGCGCTGCATGGCAAGGGCAGCCGCTATAAAGCGGTCAGAAACGCTTTCAAATTCGTCGTCGGTGTAGTTCAAACTAAATATCATTCGCCCCGTGCCTACCCAACTTAGCGCGAGCCCCTCTGCACGTAAATAATACTGCAGCATCCAATTGTAGCGGCACGGCACGGTGTAGAACACGGTCCAAATCGATGATAAATTTGCGATTTGTACTGGTAGTTGTGCATCACGCAAGCGTTGATTGAACGACACGGCACGATAGCGCCAAATACGTTCAAGGCTAGAATAAATGCGTGAAACTTCTTCGGTTTCAAGATAGTCAAAAAACGCGTCCATCGCGCCCATTACGTATGGGTGCGCATTAAATGTACCCCGTGCAAAGCAAATATCGGCTGGGCGGTCTTCTCGGAAACGCTTCATCCATGCGGCTTTGCCACACACTACGCCCACTGGTAAGCCGCCGCCAAGCGTTTTGCCATAGGTAACCATATCTGCTCGCACATTAAAATATTCTTGTGCGCCACCCCTTGCAATTCTAAAGCCTACAAAAACTTCATCAAAAATAAGCGCAATGCCGCGCGCGGTACATATTTCGCGCAAGCGCTGCAACCACGCGCTATATGCTTGGCGATCAAAACCAGCTTTACGCGAGCTATCGAGTAATGCTGAATCACCAGGTGCGCCACTGTTTGGATGCAGTGCTTGCAGGGGATTAACGAGCACGCAGGCAATATCCTTACGGGTTGCTATCACTTTTAACGCAGCATCATCCAGCTCTTTTAGGGTATAAGTTTCGCGTGCCGGTTGCGGATTACCCACTCCTGGTTGCACATCACCCCACCAGCCATGATAAGCCCCGCAAAAGCGTACCAGATGGGTTTTTTTAGTGTGATAGCGGGCAAGGCGCACAGCCTGCATCACGGCCTCGGTACCAGACATATGAAACGATACTTCATCCAGTTGCGAAATTTTGCGTAAGCGCGTCACGTTTTTCGCCACCACTGGGTGGTACGCACCTAGCACTGGCCCTAAATCGCGCACTGTGGCGGTACCCTGCTCTATCAGCCGTTTATACACGTTATAGCCAAATACATTTACGCCGTAAGAACCAGTCAAATCGTAGAGTTGATTACCGTCTAAATCGGTTACCAACACGCCATCGGATGATGCTAAAAACGAGCCACCGCGCAGGTGTTGGCGTACATAAGCGCTAAATTGAAACGGCACACGATAGCGTGATGTAAATTGCAAATCAGAAACACCACCGGCAACTTCCGCTGTTTGCGCGGCCGATTTTGCAAATCGCTGCGCATAAAGTTCAGCCAGTTGGGTAAAGGCAGCACGTCGCTGGGCAGCAATATTTTCTGGAGCGTCATCAACCCGAAAGAAAGTAGCGTCATCATACTCATAGAAGGGCACGAATTTTGCTATCTGGCGGGACATTTTTGCGTGTCCTGTAAGCGAACGATGCTTGGCCAGTGAAAGTTCAAGCCTAGCTTTAGCTTTAATCGCAACAGCAATCGTCGTAGCGGCAGCAACTGCAATACCTAGCCCATTCAACGTAAAAATAGTTTCCATTGGTTTTTTCCTTAATCGCAATTTATAGCAACATATCGGAGCAACATGACATGCTGATGACGTTACGCAAATTATTTCAACAGCTAATGCAGCAGGAGCGCATAAATTTTTTGCTCACCAATCGTATTCCGCGCCAAGGACTCACTATTTTGATGGGCTGGTTCAGTAAAATTGAACAACCACTGGTAGCGGCGCTATCCATCGGTGTGTGGCGGCGCTTTGCAGATTTGCAGTTGCACGAAGCCAAAAAAACCCAATTTAGCAGCATGCATGATTGTTTTACGCGCGAGCTAAAAGATGGCGCTAGGCCGATTGCTCAAGATGCAAATACGCTAGTGAGCCCTTGCGATGGCATTGTCGGTGCTTGCGGCAATTTGGAGGGTGTGCAGGTATTTCAAGCCAAAGGCTATCCGTACAGCTTGTTAGATTTAGTAGGTGACCCTGAGTTACTGCGCCGCTACCGCAATGGCTGCTACGCCACCATTCGTATCACATCAAGTATGTATCATCGCTTTCACGCGCCCCTTGATTGTCGGGTTAAACGGGTGAACTATATTTCCGGTGATACTTGGAACGTAAACCCGATTGCGCTCAAACGGGTGGAGAAATTGTTCTGTAAAAACGAACGCGCGGTGCTGCATACCGAATGCACCAACACCGGTGATGAAATATTATTAGTGCCCGTGGCCGCCGTACTTGTAGCGAGTATTCGTTTGCACTGTTTAGATACGCTCCTGCATTTAAAATACCAAGGTCCTAACGTGATCGAGTGCGATGCCAGCTATAAGAAAGGCGCTGAAATGGGCTGGTTTCAACACGGCTCGACAATCATTATTTTTACGCCCCCAGGCTATGTGCTGGCTGACGATATTAAGGAAGGAAGCCCCTTGCGCGTGGGGCAGAAGTTGATGCGTAAAGTGTATCTCGTAGAGCCTGAAGTTGCCCTGCAACCCGAAGGTAGCCCCCTTGCGGGGAGATAAAGGTTGTTCAATTTATTTATTGACGCTAATCGCGAGGCGCATGCGGTGGCTTAGAGTTAGCACAAAGGCAATATTTATCGCTGATAAAAAGTGACACCATGTCGCTGGATATGCGCTTCTAAATCAGCGTGATTAAGCAACGCAAATACGGATAGGTCAACGGAGTAGGGGAGTAGCAGTTCATCTAGTGCTTCAGCTATTGTCATACAGGATTTTTGCGATAAGTTTGTACCTACCAAGGTGAGGTCAATATCTGAACCGGCTTTGTAATTACCTTTTGCGCGTGAACCGTAAAGAATTGCTTTTTCTATTTCGGGGAATTGCGCAAAAACACTGCAAATTTTTGCTATCGTCGCATTATGTAGGCCATATTTCATACGCCGTCATTTAGCTGTTTGTGTAAGGTGATAAAGGATTTTTCCATCGCTTCTAGGGCTGTGAAAAATCGCGTAAGAATGTCATTAACGATGCCGTTGGCAATATCAAGGTTGTAAGTGTGCGATGTGAGATTTCGTGCTTTGATCATGTCCATCCAAGCATCACCGTCCGTAATCAAGCCATTTTTGAAGGCTTCGCGCGTTGCATTTTTTGAACCGATAATATTCACGAAGCCTTGTTCTTCCAGATAATCTTTAAGTACGTTCCAAGCCAGTTCATGCGTGAACTCAAAGCCTTGAATTAAACCCTGTTGTTCTAGTTCGGAAAGTGCACGGGTGTTGCTCAATGCTACACCGCGACGCAGCGTTTCTAGTGCTTTCGCATAGTTGTTAAAGCGCTGTACCCAGCGTATGTCTTGCATTGTAGATCCTTAAAAAGCCCTATTTTAGGCTGTTTTCAATCATTTAGAAAAAGCCTAATCTACTTAAAAAACGTTGCCACAATCCATGCCCAACCGCCCGCCACCAATGCGTAGCGGAATAATTTGCCTATCGCAAACAGCGGTAGAGCCGCCCACACATTTAGTCGCATCCAGCCCGCTGCCACGCAAATAGCGTCGCCAAATAGCGGTATCCAGCTCATCAGCAGCGTCCAATAGCCGTATTTTTTTAGCCACTCAATCGCGCGGCCTTCGGCTTTATTTGGGAGCAGGCGGCCAAGCCAGTAGGATGTTAATCCACCTAGAGTGTTGCCTACCGTAGCTACCGCGATGGCTTGCCAAAATTGATCTGGATGTTTAGCCAGCAGTGCCATCAGCACAAATTCAGAGCCGCCGGGCAGAACGGTGGCAGAGATAAAGGCAGCAGCAAATAGGCCCCAAAGACCGGCTTCAGCAGAAAACTCAAACATAATTTATAGGATGTGATCGGTGGATAGGGTTGCGTTAGCAGCTAAGGTAGCCCGGTTACGGAGTTGCTCGTAGTAAGGCGTGAAGTCGGGTGCGGTGGCATCGAACAATTGTTTGAAGCTATCAATGACGAAATAGGTTTCTTGAAAGCTATCAATTTTATATTTGGATTGCATCACACGCAGTAAATCAAATTTGATGCGTTGCGATGCGCTTGACGTGGTGCAATACGGTAATTCACTACCCGATGACAAGATACCGGCGCCGTAGGTTCGTAAGCCCTTAGGTGTTTGAATTAACCCAAATTCAACCGTGTACCAGTACAGGCGTGCTAAGTAATCAAGAGCATCTAAATCCTGTGCTTTAACCCCGCCTTTGCCATAAGCCTCTAAAAAATTAGCGAAGGTTGGATTAAACAGTAATGGCACGTGACCAAAAAAGTCATGAAAAATATCAGGCTCAACGATATAGTCAAACTCCGATTCTGAGCGCAGCCAAACCGTGACGGGAAAACGTTTGTTTGCCAGATGCTCAAAGAACCAACCATCTGGTAATAAGCCCGGTACGGCAACAATTTGCCATTGCGTGGCTTTGGCAAGTTTAATGTTGATCTCGGCAAATTTTGGAATACCGTCGCCAAAATGTAGATCACTTAATATCTCGATAAACTCGTCGCATGCATAAGCCGGTAATAGGCTGGATTGCCTAGTATATAGGCGCTTCCAAAGCATTTGCTCAGCCTGCGTATAGATGCTGTAGTCCTGATCAACGGTGTAATCTGCGCGAATATTTTTATAGTCGCCGCGCAATGCGTGTGTGGTTTCGCCCGCCATTTTTTGCCTTATTTATCTTCGCGTTACGAATTTTGGTAACGAACCAGCGTTTGCTTAATAGCACCAAAAATCGACTCGCCTTGATGGTCAAACATATCAATTTCAATGGTGTCGCCAAAGCGTAAAAAATCAGTTTTAGCTTCACCCAACTTTACTTGTTCAACCAAGCGTTTTTCCATAATGCAGGCATAGCCAGTTGTTTCGTCATGATTAGAAATAGTGCCAGAACCAATCAGGGTACCAGCTTTTAATTCACGTGTTTTTGCAGCATGTGCTATTAAATCATTTAGGCTAAAAGTCATGTCAGTGGCGGCGTTACCGTTACCAAACCATTCTCCACGCACATGGCACACTAGGCGGAAATTAAGTTTGCCATTGTCCCAAGCATTGCCTAATTCATCTGGTGTCACTGCCACTGGGGATAGGGTGTTGTTGCCTTTACTATTTACAAAACCAAAGCCTTTAGCAAGTTCGGCAGGAATTAAGCGGCGATAGGAAACGTCGTTGATTAATGTTACCAGTCGCACGGATAATCCGGCTTCTGCAGGCGAGGCACCCATCGCTACATCACCGGTAATCACGCCAACTTCGCCTTCTAAATCTACGCCCCAATCCTCGCTTAATACTGCTATATCATCACGTGCGCCCATCATAGCGTCGCCGCCGCCTTGGTACATTAGGGGATCATGAAAGAAGCTCGGTGGTACAACATCATTGCGAGCGCGGCGGACGCGTTCAACATGTGAAAGATAGGCCGAGCCGTCAAGCCATTGATGGGTGCGCGGCAGTGGCGCGGCAATTTTGCCATCGGCCAAGGCTTGTTGAAAATCAAATTCGCCCGCCATGCCACCGCAGCCGATATCCTCAGATGCTTCTAGCAATTTTGGCGCTATCACCGCCCAATTTTCTAAGGCATACTGCATGTTGGGCGCGATGTTTGGCACCGCAGCCGCACGCGTTAGAGCAGTATTGACGATTAATAAAATACCATCAGGTGATGCACTCTTTACACTAGCTAATTTCATAATTTTTCTTTCAATACGGCCTGCGGAAAATTACTCCAGACTTGGTCATAATTGGATTGTAGGGCGGGATGTTTCATTGCTTGTAATGATGGCTCTAGTGCTAAGTTGCTCTCAAACATAAATGCCATGGTGTTGCCCACAAATTGGGGTTCAAGTTTCGCCGCACTTGCTTTATTAAATGTTGCTAAATCTGGCCCGTGGGCCGAAAAGGCATTGTGCAGTGAACCGCCGCCCGGCACAAAGCCTGCGGCTTTAGCATCGTAGGCACCATGAATTAAGCCCATGTATTCGCTCATGCAGTTACGGTGGAACCAAGGTGGTCTAAACGTGTTTTCAGCCACCAACCAGCGTGGTGGAAAAATCACGAAATCGCAATTTGCGGTGCCAAGGGTATTCGAAGGCGATGTGAGTACGGTAAAAATAGAAGGATCAGGGTGATCAAAGCTAACGGTATTCATGGTGTTAAATCGCGCCAAATTATATTTGTACGGCGCATAATTTCCGTGCCACGCGACTACGTTTAGCGGGGAAGATGCGGCCATGGCGCGCCAAAACTTACCAGCATACTTGGTGATAACTTCGATTGGATTAGTGCTTTGCTCAAACCAAGCAACGGGATAAGAAAAATCGCGTGCATTCGCTAAACCATTGGCACCAATAGGCCCTAACTCAGGCAATTCAAAAGGTGCACCATAGTTTTCGCATACATAGCCATTTACAGAAGATTCAATAAGCGTCCGAAATTTTACGCCACGCGGAATCACCGCAATTTCACCCGGTGCCACATCCAGCAAACCAAATTCGGTTTGTAGTTGCATCGCACCTTGCTGCGGCACAAATAATATCTCGCCATCGGCATTGTAGAAAATCCGGCTGGATTTATTTGCTCGGTAAATATGTACCGCAATGCCAGCATGGTTGCGGGCACTACCGTTACTGGCGATGCTAAACATGCCATCTATAAAGTCGGTTTCGGCTGGTATTCCATCCGTGGGTAGTGCGTCCCAGCGTAGGCGATTAGGGGTGGGGTGCGCTATGGCATCGGGTGCTGTTAACCAATGATTGCCAGCATGAACAGGAACATAAGCCTCATGCGCCACTGAAGGCTGTAGCCGATACTGCCACGACCGTAAATTACGCACCCTAGGCGCTGTAAAGGCGCTACCGGAAACTTGCTCCGCATATAAACCCAGCGGCGCTTGCTGAGGCGAGTTTCGGCCTTGCGGCAACGCGCCGTCGCGGGCTTCGGTCGCGTGTTGGTTACCGAAGCCGCTTAAATATTGCAGCGTCATGATTACACCACGCCACGACTAATTTGGTCAGCTTCAATGGCTTCAAACAGTGCGCGGAAATTACCTTCGCCAAACCCCTCATTGCCTTTACGTTGAATTACTTCAAAGAAAATGGGGCCAATGACGGTTTCGGTAAAAATCTGCAGGAGCTTATCTTCATTGCGGTCTTTATCGATACCTTCGCCGTCAATCAAGATCTTGTTTAGTTTTAGGCGCACCAAATCTTCGCCATGCCCTGGAACACGGGCATTTATGCCGTCAAAGTAGCTATCCGGCGTATCTAAAAAGCGCACCATGCGGCTCCGTAATGCTTCTACGGTTTCGTAAATATTTTCTGTTGCAAGCGCGATGTGCTGGATGCCTTCACCGTTATAGGCATCAAGATATTCCTGAATTTGCGATTTCTGATCTGACGGCTCGTTAATCGGGATGCGGATTTTGCCACAGGGGCTGGTGAGCGCGCGCGAGGTCAGTCCAGTTTTCTTGCCCTTAATATCAAAGTAGCGAATTTCACGGAAGTTAAACAGCTTGCCGTAAAAATCCGCCCACGTATCCATGCGGCCAATATAAACGTTATGTGTAAGGTGATCTACATACTGCAGCCCAACGCCGCGTGGGTTTTGATCGGCACCGGGAATTGGCACAAAATCTACGTCGTAAATATTGCGAGGGCCGTACCGATCAATCATATACAGCAAGCTACCGCCTATGCCTTGAATAGCAGGAATGCGCAATTCCATTGGCCCTACCGCTGCTTCGTAGGGTTTTGCGCCTAATTCCACCGCGCGCTTAAACGCTAATGCGGCGTCCTTTACGCGAATACCAAAGGCGCAAGCCGATGGTCCATGCACACGCGCGAATGATTGTGCAAAGCTGTCCGGTTCAGCATTAACGATGAAGTTAATTTCACCCTGTTTGTAAAGGGTGACGCGCTTGGAACGATGGCGGGCTACAGCGGTAAACCCCATGCTTTCAAATAGGCGCCCAAGAGCAGCGGTGTCGGGTGCGCAATATTCAATAAATTCAAAGCCATCGGTGCCCATGGGGTTATCAAGTGGGGCGTAAGTTTGAGTGTCTGTCATAGTGTATTTCCTTAAGAACTTTGTGGATTCTGATTAGTCTAACTAAATTACCTTTTTGAGGTAATCTAGCTGTGTTGAAATTAATTGAAGGAGAAGCAACATGAATCGGAAAATGAACCGAAGTGTACGCGTATTATGCATGACCGTGGTTTCATTGGCGTTATTGAGTGGTTGCGCCTCTCTGCCGCTTGCTATGGAAGAAAATCCACTTACGTTGGAAACAATAGTAAGCCTAGCTAAAGCGGGTAAAGATTCGCCCACAATCATTGCTGAAATTAAAAAATCCCGTAGTGCGTTTGATATTCAAGCTTCCCAATATATCAAACTGGCTAAGGACGGTGTACCCGAGCCAGTACTTGATTTTATGCTGGGTGAGCAAATGAAAATGGCACAACGCGAAGGTCGCCGCGAAGGCCGTATGGATAGCTACTCTACAAGCAGTGCATTTTATGGCTTAAACGGGGCGCGGCCTTATTGGGTGCTCATTGGTGGGCGATCGTATTTGCGCTATTGGTAGTTTTGGTAGTTTTAATTAATGGGGTGCGGCGTCGAAGTAGTACAAATTCGCCGCTACAGGCTCGGTCACAGCACCTAAATACTTTAATCGACGGGATAATTTTTTCAACTTGACCACATACATGAACGCCGCTTGCGGCGTAGTAATGCCAACTGCGGCAAAGTCGAATTCCTCTGCATCAAAATCATCGTCTTCGTCGTCGATGTTTGCAGCCGCCATGATTGCGGCGTCGTCAAGCGGCAAGCGCTCATGTACTACATGCACTAGGTCGCGGATACGCTCCCATTCGCGAGCCGGTAGGGTGCTTGATTCGAGAAAATTATCTTTACAGGCCTCGGTCAGTGCATCGTGAAATGTCGCTTCCTGCATTTCAATGGCATATGCTAAGTCAGCTTCTGTATACGGCTTGGTATCATTTAGCTGCCGCAAAGTAAGTTTTACGGCTTCAATATCTGGCGCCCCACGTGCTAATTGAAAATCCATAGATCGGGCATAAGCGCGTTCAAATTCATACGCGAAATGTTGTGTATCTAAAGTCCGCCACGGGCCGGCTCCACGATTTTCTAGTACCCATTGCTGCGCTGCCATGGGCGAATAATTTGGATCAACTGAAATACGCGCTGTAGGCCGATGGTTAGCGCGATTAAAAACCGGTGATGATCCAGCAAACGTCGTGTTTGTTACATCCTGCCCTATCGCAATGATATCAAACCACGCGAATTTATCCGTCATTTCGCAAACGGCCACGGCCAAATTATGCTGCGGATGATGCATAGCAAAAATACGCACATTCACTAATTCTGGTACGTTGTAGGCACCGATACTGGTGTAACTCATGGCGTCAAATTGGCTGATGTAATTGACTGCAGCTTGCATCGCGAGCGGTTCGGATGTTGCCGCCAGATGGATGCGTGGGGCGATATGTGAACCCGCAGTTTTTAGCGCCCTCTCGATATAGCCATTTAGTTTGCGTTTAAAAAAATAAATGAGCAAAAAAATGGCAAGCGCGACAAAAATAATCACGCCAAAAAGAGTGAGAAAAACGGTTTGCATTGCGCGAACTCCTAGGTAATATTGTTGTAATTGTTATTTTGTTAGTGTGGTAATACTGAGGACATGAAAGACATCTAAATGTGTTGTAGAGCCCTATTTTAGGGCATCAACAATCTTTTTTTGAGCTAATTCCTTCGCTATTTCAAGCTTACGGTGGTGCGGTTTTTTTACATCCCGTTTAAACCAGTGCAACATGCGTAATGCTTCAAAATGAGTGCTTTTTTCAAGTAATTTTTCCAGGCCTTCTTCGGAGAAACCATTGAATGTTGTGCCGGTAATTTGATCATATTCTGAAGCGGTATAAAGCGATTCCAGCATTACATTTGGCTTTTGGCCAATTACTTTGAGCACGTCTTTATCTACGCACCAAAGTTTATTGGCGACGATAAAAACACGAATTTGCGTGTTGGCAAATTCATAGTAATTACCATTGTATTTTTTGATTGGAAGTTGTACGGCGCTTTGGTAATACCAAATTGAGAGATCCATGATGGGTTTGGCAAACAAAACGCCCCATACAGGAACGCTGAGGACAAGGCCGATTAGTCCGCCACTTCGAAACGCGATATAACTGATGATAAGGCAGGCGAAAAAGCGACCGATGGTTGAGCCTGCAATTTTAAGCCAACTGAATTTGTTATCCATAGGGGTGAATATTTTTGATTTAAGAAGGTGGCAAGATGACGCAGCCTGTTACGATAGGCGGTATTATGTAATTTTTGCAATACTTGATGTAATCGTTGTTTAGAGGATAAACCATGCTCGTCCGGAAAAAGGCTAATCCAAGCGCCCATGCCAACTAACTTAGAAGCGTCAATTACCGAGCCACTGCAATCGATGATTACTGCCTCGCATCCGGCAGGCCATTTTTATTCACCAATCGTTGATCCCGCTGAATTGCTACCGTGCGCCGCTGAATTATGGCCTGAGAAGCCGCCAGAAATCCTTGGTATTGATTTTAATAATGCCTATCACCGCGAAGTATTGCAAGTCGATTTTCCGCGATTTATAGCGGATTATCGCTATGTTGAGCATGAAGCGGAAACGATGAGCAGCATGGAATTTTTTACCCAAAATAGCCAATTTAGCTGGCTTGATGCACGTGCATGCTTTGTGTTGCTGCGCAAATGGCAACCCAAACGCATCATCGAGGTTGGTTCCGGGTTTTCCTCGTTATTGATGGCAGATGTCAATCAACGATTTTTTGCAGGCCAGTGCGACATCACCTGCATAGAGCCCTATCCACGACCATTTTTGCGAGAGGGCGTGCCTGGCTTAGCGCGTGTGATTGAGCAAAAAGTGCAGGCGGTGCCATTGTCGGTGTTTGAAAACCTAGAAGCCGGTGATGTGTTGTTCATCGATTCATCTCATGTGGCTAAAACCGGCAGTGACGTAAATTTTTTGTATTTTGAAGTGTTACCGCGTTTGAAAGCAGGCGTGTTTATTCATATCCACGACATATTTTTGCCCCACGAATATTTAAAAGCGTGGGTTATCACTGAAAACCGTAGTTGGAATGAGCAATACGTGCTCCGTGCCTTGCTCATGTATTCGACCATGTTTAAAGTGAAATTTGGTTGTGCTTACGCTTTTACTGCGATGATGCCACTAATTCAAGACGCGCTAGCCCATCCGTCGCGCCACGCCTTTTCGGGCGGCAGTATTTGGTTAGAAAAAGTCCAATAAAAAGGTTGAAATAGCTTTAAATCAAGCGATTCAAGCGGATATAAGATGTTTTTTTGTTCTGCCAAAAAATATCGCGTGGTGGCGTGATTGTCCCGAACTTGAATCGATTGCTAAATTTAAGCGGGCACGCTATAATCGAGGGCTTTACAAATATTTGTATTGGCCGATCTTTAAATTGGCAAAAGCTAGAATTTGTAGACAAATCAAGTACTTAACTGTAGTAAATCCACACCCGTGCTGCACAATTCTTGTGCAAGGTAGGGTCTCAATTCAGGTTCGCCAAATTGAGTCACGCGCGGGGAGGCAAACCTTCACCTTTTAGGAGTTTCACATGTCTGTAACAATGCGTTCGATGTTAGAAGCTGGTGTGCACTTTGGCCACCAAACCCGTTTTTGGAATCCAAAAATGGCACCGTTTATTTTCGGTGCGCGTAACAAGATTCACATTATCAACCTAGAAAAATCGTTTCCAATGTTCCAAGAGGCCACAAAATTTGTGCGCACTCTGGCGATGAACAAAGGAACCGTATTGTTTGTAGGTACTAAGCGTCAAGCTCGCGAAATTATTACTGAAGAAGCCGTACGTGCTTCTATGCCGTTTGTTGATTCACGTTGGTTGGGCGGCATGCTCACTAACTACAAAACGGTTAAGGGTTCTATCAAGCGCATGAAAGAATTAGAAGCGATGACCGAAGACGGTTCGCTAGAGAAGTTGCCTAAGAAAGAAGCTTTAGTACTCAAGCGCGAAATGGAAAAACTCCAACGCGCAATGGGCGGTATTAAAGATATGGGCGGTGTACCTGATGCGATTTTTGTAATCGACGTTGGTTATCACAAAATTGCCGTAACTGAAGCCCGTAAATTGGGTATTCCAATTATCGGTATTGTTGATACGAACAATTCCCTAGAAGGTATTGATTACGTTATTCCAGGTAACGATGACTCCACACGCGCTATTCGTCTTTATGCACGTGGTATTGCGGATGCAATATTGGAAGGCAGAAGCCAAGTTATCCAAGAAATGGTTGCTCCAGATGGCGACGGTTTGGTTGAAGTGACTGAGCAAGCGGCGCAATAATCGCAGCACCGTACAACAAAGCTGCGAAAAGGGGCTGAGGCCCCTTTTTTTAAATTGAATTCACGGCTTGAGAAATTTTCTCGGTCATCAGAAATTGAGCGTATTTAGTAAGAATTAACAGGAGATAAGCATGGCTGAAATTACTGCAGGAATGGTTAAAGTATTGCGCGAAAAAACCGACGCGCCAATGATGGAATGCAAAAAAGCATTGACTGAAGCTGCTGGCGATATGGATCGTGCCGAAGAAATTTTGCGCGTTAAGTTAGGCAATAAAGCTAGCAAAGCCGCGAGCCGTATCGCTGCTGAAGGCACGGTAACCGTGCATATTTCAGCTGACCAAAAATTGGGCGCGATTGTAGAAGTAAACTGCGAAACCGACTTCGTGGCTAAGAACGATGATTTCTTGGCTTTGTCAGCAAAAGTGGCGGAGTTGGTCGCGACTCAAAACCCGGCCGACGTAGCTGCACTGTCCGAGTTGCATATTAACGGCGTTTCGGTAGAAGAAACACGTAAAGCCTTGGTAGGAAAAATTGGCGAAAACGTATCTATTCGTCGTTTCGTACGCGTAGAAGCGAAGGGCGCGTTGAATCAATACATTCACGGTGGTGCCAAAGTAGGTGTATTGGTTGATATCACTGGTGGCGATGTTGTTCTGGCCAGGGATATTTCTATGCACATTGCCGCTGCCAAGCCAGTGGCTTTATCATCTGCAGAAGTGCCTGCTGAGCTCGTTGAAAAAGAGCGTGAAGTGGCGCGCCAAAAAGCGGCTGAATCCGGCAAGCCAGCTGAGATTGTGGCGAAAATGGTAGAAGGTACAGCCATTAAGTTTCTTAAAGAAGTAGCATTGTTAAGTCAGCCGTTTGTAAAAGATGATTCGATGACTATTGAAGCTTTGCTAAAATCGCGCGCTGCCACCATGAATGGCTTCACGCTATATTTAGTAGGCCAAGGTATTGAAAAGAAAGTAACTGACTTTGCGGCTGAAGTAGCTGAAGCTACGGCTGCTGCGCAAGCCGCACAGGCTGCAAAAGCAGGTTAATTTGCATTGTTGTATTGCCTGAAGACACCTTATTTTAGGTAGTCTTCAGGTAGTTTTAAGTTTTGTAGTGAAGTAATCCAGTCCTTAGGTTTTTTGCAGCAATTGCAATAACATCATTCCCGATGTGGTCTTGCACAATAATTTGAACTTTAAGCACCGCAGTCATGCGAACTTATTGCCTTATTTTTGCCACATTGATGAGCGATCATCCCTTTAAATCCCCTAATCCTCTTGCCTCATAAAATGAGTGCGATGAACTAAAACGGAGTTACGATGAAAGCGAAATATCAACGCATCTTACTAAAACTTTCTGGCGAAGCCTTAATGGGCGACGACCATTTTGGCATCAATCGGCCTACGATTGAACGCATCGTGGCCGAAGTAAAAGAAGTTGCAGACATGAGTGTGGCAATAGGCATTGTGATTGGCGGCGGTAATATTTTTCGCGGTGTGAGCACCAGTGCTGCGGGCATGGATCGCGCCACAGCTGATTACATGGGCATGTTAGCAACGGTCATCAATTCCTTGGCCTTGGCAGATGCCCTGTCAAAAGCAGGATTGACACCACGCATTCAGTCGGCCATCAATATTGAACCCGTGGTTGAGCCCTATATTCGTGGTAAAACTATGCGCTATTTAGAAGAAAGTAAAGTAGTGGTGTTTGCAGCTGGTACGGGTAATCCATTCTTTACCACTGATACGGCAGCGGCGTTACGTGGCCGCGAGATGGAAGCCGAAATTGTGCTTAAGGCGACGAAGGTAGATGGGGTTTACACGGCTGATCCCAAGCTTGACCCAACGGCTACGCGCTACACTTCGCTGACGTTTGATGAAGCTATTATCAAAAATTTAAAAGTAATGGATGCGACTGCATTGGCGCTGTGTCGCGACCAAAAGTTGCCAATTAAGGTATTCTCAATATTCAAAGCAGGTGCGCTAAAACGCGTCGTGATGGGTGAGGATGAAGGCACTTTAGTACACGCCTAAAGCACTTTTAGTGCTAAACATTTATACGCTTAAATTAGTTTTAGAGGAGCAAACAAATGAATATCGCAGAACTAAAAAAAACATCAGAACAAAAAATGATTAAAAGTGTGGAAGCACTAAAAGCCAACTTAGCAAAAGTGCGAACTGGTCGCGCCCATACTGGGCTGCTTGATCATGTGCATGTGGATTATTACGGCTCGATGATGTTGATTAATCAGGTTGCTAATATCACCCTAGCCGATGCGCGCACTATTCAAGTGCAGCCGTTTGAAAAGAAGCTCA
>JANMDR010000046.1:0-8078 GCA_031376425.1 Betaproteobacteria bacterium | reverse complement strand
GTGCCATTTCCACTTGAGTGACCTTCGCACCTAAGCGCGCAAAGCACTGCGTAAGTTCGCAGCCTATTGGCCCGCCACCCAACACCACCAAACGATGCGGCAGTGCCGTTAAATTCCATACCGTGTCTGAAGTTAAGGGCACGACTTCGGCCAATCCTGGAATAGGCGGCACAAAGGGGCGGGCACCGGCGGCGATAACAATATTTTTTGTGGTGAGTACAGTTTTATTATTTTGGGCATCCGTCACTTCAACTTCCCACGGCGATACTATTTTGGCGCTACCAGTTAAACATTCAACACCAAGTGCCGTGTAACGGGCAACAGAATCATGCGGCTCAATATCGGCAATCACCCGCTTAATCCGCGCCATGATGGCGGCAAAATCTACATCGGCTTTGGCGTTAGCCAATCCATAATCGCTTGCATGCTGGATTTGCTCAATCAGCTTGGCGGATTTAATCATGGCCTTGGAGGGCACGCAGCCGGTATTTAGGCAATCTCCACCCATTTTATGACGTTCGATTAAGGTCACCTTCGCTTTTACTGCAGCAGCGATGTAAGAGCTCACCAACCCTGCTGCACCAGCGCCAATCACCACCATATTGCGGCTATACGATTGCGGCCGCTGCCAACCCGCGTAGACCTTGCGGGCTTTCACAAAATCAACAATTTTCTTAGCTATTATCGGTGCAATGCCCAGCAAAATAAAAGCACCAATTAAGCCGGGTTTTAAGATGTCGCGCACCGAACTAATACTGGCAAGCTCGGTGCCCGCATTAACGTAAATAATGGTGCCAAACAGCATTCCCAACTGACTCACCCAAAAGAAAGTCCAGGTTTTCATTTTGGTCAGGCCCATGGCTAAATTAATGAGGAAAAAGGGCACAGCCGGTACTAGGCGCAAGGTGAACAAATATAGCGCGCCCTCTTTCTCAACACCCGCATTAATAGGCGCTAGAAATTTACTAAACTTATTTTCTACCGTTTCACGCAGCACATAGCGCGACGCTAAAAATGCCAAGGTAGCACCCACGGTAGAGGACACTGATACGATCGCCGTACCCATCACTACGCCAAAAATAGCACCTGCTGCTAAGGTTAAAATTGCAGCACCAGGTATGGATACCGCTACCGCCAATATATAAACGGCCATGAAACCCGCAATGGTTAAAGCTGGGTTTGCGGCATAGTAGGCTGCCACTGCTGCCTGCTGCGACTTTATAAAATCTAATGTTAGGAAGCGGCCTAAATTCAAACCAAAAAATACGGCAATGAGTGCGGCAATAATAAGGACGATGAATATTTTTTTCTTCATTATGTAATCCGATTGGGTATTTTTTAAAGTTGTTTTAGGAGCAGACGCACAGTGTACGAGCTTTTTGCAAACGACATAAGCCCCATTTAGGCACCATTTAGGCAACCATTTACACAATAGTGGATTTAAGAGACCTTGCAGGTGGGTAGCGTCGGGCGCTAACGGTAATACGCGGTCTTGCCGTATTTGGATGCACAACCATCTATGCAATGCTGCCGACTAGACCCTAAATCGGGCACCAAGTCAGGTACCGAGTTAGCTACGCGTGTTGGCAGCCTTTAAGGTGGGGCTTGGTGTCCCGTCTTTGCCGCCCCAATTACGTTTATCCATTGCTTGCTTGAGTTGCTCGATACGTACAGGTTTAACGAGCCAATCATCAACAAGGCGGTTCAGAATACTGGCGTCTGGCGGATGACCAGACACCATTATTAGCCGAGGCATATTGGCGGAGTTACCATGCAGTGCGCGGAGCTTCGCCGCCAGCTCTGGCCCAGTCATGCCTTCCATTTCATAGTCGAGCAACACCACATCAAAACGGGCAATGCCAACCGTGGTAAGAGCATCCATTGGGGATTCACAGGTTTCTACTTTATGACCCAGCACGCCAATTTGATGTCGCAATACCATCACACTGACAGCTTCATCATCGACAATTAAGGTACGCAAAGTGGTAGAAATATTTGCTTCTGCTTTGTCGACAACAACCGCTGGCGCTGCAACCAACGGCGCGGGCGCAGCCTGCGCTATCACCGGTAGGCGTAAAGTAAAGAAAAATGCCGCGCCTTTGTTAACCTCACTCAGCACTTCGAGCTTGCCACCCATAAGCTGCACTAAGTCTTTAGAAATCGCCAAGCCTAAGCCTGCGCCTGTGGCATTTTTTCGCGTAGTGTCGCCGCGCTGAAAAGGTTGAAATAAACGCTCTTGATCGGCCTTAGCAATGCCGGGCCCATTGTCGCGCACTTCAAACCGAATACTCGCAAATTGCGCACCATTAGCCTCTGAAGCCACATTGGCGTCGGATACCGTTAACGCAATATTGCCTTCATCAGAAAACTTTAGCGCGTTGCCAAAGAGGTTGCCAAGCACCTGTTGCAGTCTGTGGGCATCAATGGCGACAGAGGCCGGTAAACCGGCATCTATTTGCACATGCAAGCCTAAATTTTTCTGCGCCGCTAATGGTTGGTAAAGCAGTCCCAGATTAGCGATAAGCTTCTTGATATCGGTAGTTTCTGGGTTTAAGGTTAGGGTGCCACCTTTGATTCTGCCGCGATCAAGTAAATCTTGCGCGAGACTGTTTAAGGACAGTCCTGCATCACGTATCGCTTGAATTTTGTTTTTTTGATCAACTGGCAAAGGTGTAGATAATAACCAATCACTAATACCTAAAATGCCATTAAGCGGATTACGCAAATCATGGCTAGTTTGCATCAGCACCTGTTCCATCTCTAAATTTTGGTGTCGAATATTTTCAGCGTGGCGACGTTGCTGCAAATACAAGCCCAGCGCGACTAAAAACAAGATGGTTGCTAGGCCAATGGCGAGTAAGGTATAACGAAATTTATTCTCACTATTTTCAGCCCGCATATGCTCGGTTTCAGTTTTAGCGTTTGCAAGAGCAAGGTCAGCATCGCTTTGTGCATAGCGCAAGCGCTCAGCAAAATCGGTACTCGCTGAATCACGCTCAGTGATCGCGACTTTATCCGTTAACTGATTCAACCTAGCCACAGACTTAATCAATGCCACTGACGGCGCACCGCGCATTTGTAGCTCCACACTGGCACGTACGGCACGCATTTCATCGCTATACAAACTAAGGACTGCGTAGGCGTCACTCGCTTGATTAAACAAGGTAATGGCTTGCGTTATTTGCCCACGCATTTGTAACGCTTGAGCAGACGTCTCTATACCCAACCCCGTTAGCTGCGAATTTTTAAGCGACGCCGCCATATTAGTAATGCGCTCACCCATAGCCTCAACGGTTGCCACATCGTTCATAGCACGTGCTGAGCGTGCACGTTCAAGCAAAATTTCTGCGGCCAACTTGGGATCATTAATGCCTTGTAATAAATTTGTAGCCTGATCTAAATATTGATCAGCCTCGCGCACCTTACCAATTTTTGAAGCTGCACGCGACATATTGCGTAGCAAGCGAATGCGCATTTCTGGCTGCTCGGTCGCAGACGCATAGGGCAGCCCATCGTTGGCATAGCGCAAGGACTCATCGAGCTTACCGAGCCTAAAACTAATCGAAGAATATGCCAACATAATGTCGGGATATAACTGGTTATCTTTAGCACCGCCCAAGCGCTGCTGCGCCTGCGCCAGCGCCCGCGATGCCGCATTAGAATCGCCCAAGGCCGCATGCGCACGACCCTCGTTGATGCGCGCGCGCACTTGCAGATACACGCTATTGGTTTTATCTGCATAAGTGATAGCAGCTAAAGCAGCGCGGCGCTGACATTGCCAGTTGGCGATGACGCGACAGGCATTGGCTTCAGCAAGACTCAACCTAGCAAACTCAGTATGATCTTGTGGCGAAACCGCAGCACGCACCGCCGCTAGCTTTTCTAAAACCTGACGTGGCTCGGTAAGGGCTTCAATTTCAAGCGCGTGACGCTGTCCATTGATAGTGCTTACATTTGCCGCTGGCTTGTCTTCGGCAGCGGAAGGCAAAGTAAACAATAATGCTAGCAACCACGCAACCACGACTAGCACACGTGCAGGCATGCCTCGCTGATCTAAATCACGATTTTGCTGATAAGCACTATTACACATTTGCAGAGGAGTGATCAATTTTTATATTTTATAACAGGGCAGCAATATAAACGAGCAACGATTAGCGGCAAAGTATGCTGCCGATAGCGCAGCTATGTCAAATGAACAATTAAGAACGATCATTCGCCTAGCTCTCAGCGGCGACCTCATTATTGACAACCTTAAGCGCACTGGGCAGTCTAGCATCCCCATAAGTTCTCAATATTTCAGAAATTTCCACCCGATAGCCGTCAAGCCATTTTGCTTGGTTTTGTTTGGCGATCAAGTGGCTAGGATGCTGCATTAATAACTGCAGAGACGCCAAGGAATCCCAATAATAAACATTGGACACTAATCCTGTGGACGCACTTTCCCAATTCTCCTCACCAAGATAACCGGGGATGGTCTTGGCAACATCGGCAATAATCGCATCGAGCGCATAAAACTCATCGTCATACTGCTTTTTGGCGAAGATGAAAGTGGCTGAAAACATGGGGGCTCCACAAAAAAGGCATTTACTAAACTAAATTAAGCGGCCCAACATCCATACCGTCATAGCTTGCCACTTTATGCGCCAGCGCTAACTGTTGCAGCTCCTCATTGCGCGCGAACAGCGATTGCGGTGAATGAGTTTCAATTTTTTCCATATGCAATACGTGGGTGGTTTCGTCGTCAGATGGATACAAGTTGGCGAATTTGTAGCCGGTTTTTTCAAGCGCATGCGCCAACACTTTCAGCTTTGCTGGGCTAGGGTCAAAAAAGAAATAACCCCACAATAAATCGCCCTCAACATTCCATGAAGTTTGGGAGCGCATATTATCGAACATGGTTATTAAGTCAGCTAGAGGGGTCATGGTTTTAAATTTCAGAAATGGTTGTTGTCTGGATTTATGGCGTAATGTCGCCCGTAAAATTGCTTCAGCCGGCGCACATTTTATGTTCAATTTCTTTCCAGTCCGCTTCACGCGTAGCTATGTGCAATTAAGCTATTTTTAGAATCAAATTGCAAGCAAAATACATTTGATGGACGGTTTGAAGATACCTTAAAATAGTGTTTCTTCAAGAGGCAATACGACAAAATGCGGTTGTACCTTCTAGGCGCCTTGCATCACACCAGCAATCTGCTCAGTGGTGCTTAATGTAGCGCCCTGTGCATGAAGCACTGCGTTGATGCGACTGGAAATTGCAATGGCAGACTCGTCATTATTTGTCCAAGTATGATGACCGTCTTCGGCTAATGTGATCGCATAACCTAGGTTCAATGCTGCGACGCAGGTATTGAATACACAGTGCTCACTTTGCAGGCCGCACACAAAGAGTCGCTGCGCGTTTAGTTGTTTAAGCGTTGCGTCGAGTACGGTGTTTTCGAAAGCGCTTGACGCACGTTTTAAAACATAAATCTCATCTTCCAACGGATTGAGCGCTTCAGCAACAGCATGTTGCGGCGTACCTTGTACAAATACGCCATCGGGCTCACAGTGCTGAATAAAAATAACGGGGGTAGCGCTTTTTCGCGCGGCATTTATTAAGCTATTACAGGCGGCAATTAATGAAGGCGCGTGATCAATTGGTGGGCAGATAACACCATCAAATGCGCCTTGCTGCACATCAATGACGAGTAGGGCTGAATTTTTCATATACTTTCAAGATGAAATTTAAACAAAATTATTTTACAGCAGGGCTTTGCTGTTTCTTAAAAATTACCAGAGCGATGCCACCCAAAATTGCGATGGATGCTAACACCATGCGCCACGTTACCGCTTCTTGCAAAAATAAAACACCACCAAAGGTAGCGATAACCGGCACACTTAATTGTACCGTGGCGGCTGTAGTGGCTTTGAGTGCAGGCAATGCAGAATACCAAATTGCATAACCGACGCCGGATGTAATGGCGCCTGATAGTAGCGCGTAGATGACGCCAGCAGGTTCTAGCGTGGTTGCATTTATCTGCAGCATACTAAAAGCAATTGCAAACGCGATCGCAAATACTGCGGCACGCACAAAATTGCCTGCTGTTATACGGGTTGCGCCCCCAACCTCAGCCCCTGTGCCTTTGCCGCGTAGAGAATACACGCCCCACGCCATACCTGCGGTTAACATCAACGCCGCACTAAACAACGGTGGTGCCACCAAGATTGCAGGATCAGGCACCAGCAACCCGACAAGCCCGCCCAACGCCAGCACCAAGCCACCAAGCTGCAGGATACGCAGCCGCTCACCTTTGTAAATGCCCACACCAATCATGGTAGCTTGAACCGCGCCAAACAACAGCAATGCACCAGTAGCAGCCGGAAGACGTACATAGGCGTAAGAAAAGCAAATAGCGTAAGCAAAGAGCGCAAACGCGGATAGCCAATGGCCTTCGGTTTTACCAGCACTTGGAGTTGGCGCGGAGGGGCGCATCCGCACCAACAACCACAATACGACCGCACCAGCAATTAAACGAATGGTGGTGAAGCTGGCAGCATCAATATTAATGTGCGTTTCAGATGTTACTTTCAATGCCGCACGACACAGCAATGAATTGCCCGCGAAGGCGAGCATGGCAAGCGTAGTGAGGGTAACTAGGCGTAGTGGTGACATGGCACTTAACATCGCGCCTGATTTGGTGCCTGATTCGGCAGCTTTATCATGCACTTGCTAGCAGCTGTATCGCGATAGCTGTATTTGCCACCATCAATAAAAAATCGACAATGAAAATAAACAACATCCGCCCTTTAAGCACCCACCATAAGTCGGCGTTTCCACGATAGTTTTGAAGTGCAATCGGTACGTTGTAGGCAAATTGACTGGCGTGCGCCACAGCAAATACAACCGCAAACAAGGCAACTTGTCGGTAATGCGGAAAATCAGCTTGATTAAGCAGTAACAGGATTGCAAATATCGCTAGAGCTAAATTCATCCCTCCTAAAAAACGCAAAGATGCAACGAGAGTTGGCAATAATGGCGGTGGGTGTAACGGATCAAGTTTAGTGGGCACCAGCAGTCGTGCAGCACGCTTTGGGCTGATGCTAAAAAATTTGAACGCAACGCCGAACCACAGTGCGTTTAGCGCAAAAATTATAGTAACGGGCAGGGAGTAACTCGACATAGATACTGATCTTAGATTTTGGATTACAAAGTTGCGAATGTGATCACTGCATCATTAGCAGGCAGTTATATTACGGCTCATATTTCAGCAGCATTGCAAAACCATCCAAACTTTTGAAAAGTCTTTTAATAGCAAGTCTTGTTTGCGAATCCAAAAATACAACATACCGCTATCTCCCCACATAATATCGACATCATCATCGGAATCTACTTGCAACAATAGCTGCCAATCAGCAGCCCCTGCCTCAAGCTCGCGCGCTCTCGCATCTTGATAGCCGCTACCGTCACCACAATACAAGCCATTCGAGGCCAACTGTGCTTCAAGCTGCATGCCGTCACCTTGGACTGGCGCGGCGTAGCCGCCAATCTGGTGCCTTGGCCCATTGGGAACAGATTCAGATCGTAAACTTTCTTCGAGATCAAACGCTTCATCGGGTAAGTCCTTATAGGGGATATCAAACGATTCAACTGTCGGAGAACTACTAATCAATCGCGGCACCATAGCTGTTTCAACATAGATATAATCATCATCAAGCCCGTTCGGCGGCACTGCGGAGATGTGGGTTTCCTCAGTGTATGGCAAGGGCGAATAGATGACACGCCAACTTCCTAAATCCTTAGGATCAAATCCCCAAGTGCTTTGTTCTTGGTTGTAAAAGAAATACAACATGCCTTCTTTAGGAAGCGCGAGAGACGATGCCAACGATGGTAATGTTGCTAGATCAAACTGTGCGATAAATGCCAGCGGCGCATCGTTCCACACGGGCCAAACGAATCCTTAAGACCTCTGCACAACTGAACTTTCAATCAAGATTGCTATCAAAATAGCGTTAACAGCAAAAGAGTAAAGTGCCATGCAAGAAAGCTTTGGAAATCTTGAACTGATTGCGCGAATCAACCGAGAAAGTGCGCTGATGAA
>JANMDR010000026.1:0-36099 GCA_031376425.1 Betaproteobacteria bacterium | reverse complement strand
CTTGAAAAGGAAATCACATGCCACATCCAATTGTTTACAACAACGGTGCTAGCGAAACCAAACACCACCATTAGAGGACACCACCATGAAATACCTTTGCCTTGTTTATCTCTCCAAAGAAAAATGGAGCGCCTGCCCTGATGGCGTTTGCTTTGACTACGCTAAGGGCTTGCAAGAAGGCGGCCATCTGCTTGCGGCGGAGCCATTGCATCCGGTGGAAACCGCAACGACCTTACGCGTTCGCAATGGTCAGTTATCGATTGTTGATGGGCCGTTTGCGGAAACCAAGGAACAACTCGCAGGGTTTTATTTACTGGACGCGAAAGATTTAAACGACGCTATTCGTCTCGCCGGCAAAATTCCGCCAGCGCACTACGGCAGTATTGAAGTGCGACCGGTGCGCGAACTAGATGTTGCTGGCTATCAATCGCTCACGCCGCATACAGACAATCTGTCAGCTTGAAAAAATTAATTTATTTATACTCACAATTTGGAGAACACCATGAACTATGTCGATGGATTTAATGCCGCAGTAAGCACGGCCAACAAAGAACAATATCGCCAATACGCCATCGCTGCGGCTGCATTTTTTAAGGAGTGCGGCGCGTTGCGCGTGGTCGAATGCTGGGGCGATGATGTGCCCGAAGGTAAGCTCACCTCATTTCCTATGGCAGTGAAATTGCAAGCCGATGAAACAGTCGTGTTTTCATGGATCGAATGGCCGTCGCGCGCGGTGCGTGATGCAGGCATGAAAAAAATGATGGGAGATCCACGCTTTGATCCCGCCACCAACCCCATGCCCTTTGACGGCAAACGCATGATCTACGGCGGTTTTCAGATTATCGTTGATCTCTAAGCGCCGCTATTTGACCCCCCCTATTTTTTCACCACCTAACCAAGGATTAATTAAAATGCCCAATACCATTCGTCTACACCGTGTGATGCGCGCCCCGCCCGAGCGCGTTTACCGCGCTTTTCTGGATGCCGATGCCCTCGTTAAATGGATGCCGCCGCACGGCTTTACCGGCAAAGTACACGAGCTTGACGCCCGCGAAGGTGGCAAATATCGATTGTCATTCACCAACTTTTCGGCAGGCCAAACGCACTCATTCGGAGGCACCTATCTTGAACTACTACCCAATGAGCGCATCCGCCATACCGATGCCTTTGACGATTCAAACCTACCGGGTGAGTTGATCGTAACCATCACCTTCAAGGCAGTGCTATGCGGCACGGAAATCAATATTGTCCAAGAAGGCGTACCCGACGTGATTCCCGCCGAAATGTGCTACCTAGGCTGGCAAGACTCACTAACGCTATTAGCGCAATTGGTAGAACCGACCATTCCTAATGGGTAGGGAGTGTTAAACGTGGTTGTTTTTTTTGGGGGGGGTATGGGGCCGTCATATTTTCACCGTTTGGGTGCACGCCAAAGGTACGTGAGGCCCCTACAACGGCGGTGATCTTATAGGCCAGCAACGGAGTGAAACCACCGTGCGGGCACGGTATGCAGTGCCCCTACAACGCTGCAACTAGGGCTTTTGCCGACTGATAGGCGCTGCTTTTTTCGCCGCCCATTTTTGTGGCCATTTCTAGGGCTATGCGGGCGTGTTCGCGGGCGCGGGCGATTGCCTGTGCTGGTGTTGTTGTGGGCGCAACTCCCCCTGCACCGGCAACCCCTCTTACGCCTGCAACATCGGCTGCGTTCGCATCTACACGCGTGGCAACCGCCACTGCCTGCCACGCCTTGGCCGCCTCAAAGCGCACTTCTTGCTGAAACCTTGGTGCGGTGCTGCCATATGCGGTTACGACCCCATCCAAACTAACCGCAGCGTTTACGGGCTGCGCTTCGGCAAGGGCTATGGCTGCTTTGGTGCGTTGAATGTTTAGCGCGGCTTCGTCATTCGCGGCGTATGATTTTAGTGCGGCGGCGTAGCTGGCGTTGGCTGCAGTTTTAGCGGCTGCTATGTCTTTAATTTTTAGGTTGAGCAACGCAATTTTATTCAAGCGCTCAAAAGCAAAACGCGAGTTTGCGCCTAGGGTTTCGGTATAAACCTTGGCTACCCGTTGTTGTAATTGTATGGCCTGTACAATCTGACCCGCTTCCTCGGCCAGCACGGCGCGTACTAGCAGTACGCGGGTATCGTCAGCGGCATTTTGAGTATACTTTTGCGCTAAGGCATCCATGCGATCAAGCACGGCACGGGCTTCTTCAGGGCGTTTTGTGTCGCTCAAAAAAATTGCGTAATAGTACAAAATAGTGGTGCGATAGTAACTATTGGCTTCACCATTTTGTTTCAATGTGCCTTCCATCGCGCGTTTGAAGGCGGCTTCAGCTTCCGTCATTTTGCCTTGCTCTTGCAACACCACGCCCAAGCCGACCAAGGTTCTGGCCAGATAATCTTCATTGATGGGCATTTCCAGCAGCCGTTGTTCGGCTACTTTTTTAAATTCATTTTCAGCACCGGCATAGTTTCCTAAATAGCGTTCGGTGTGCGCCACGGCGTGGCGAAACACAAGGTAGCGATTGTTTTTCCACGGGTCTGGCACATGGCGCAACCAGACGGGATCGGCCACAACGGCGAGTTTTTGCGCTTCAAAATACAGCGCTTCGGCTTGATAATTGGCAATTTGCAGAGTGATGGTATCAACGTAGCGAATTGGATCGGCGGCTTCATGCTGCTTTGCTAAGGCTAGGGCTTCGCTCATCGCTTCTTTGGAGCCGGGCATTTGCGAGTCGCGTTTTAGCCCTGCAATAATGCCTAGCGCGTTGATGCGTTGCGAGACGGTTTTATCGCCTTCTTGCGCCAGCACTTTGATGCGCTTTTCGTGATATTCAATGGCTTTGCTGGTTTCACCCAAATAAAAATGGACGTTGGCGAGTGAGTTAAATAGGCGTTCTTGCGATGAGGCATCAATATCTTTTAAGGCATCCAACCTTTTTTCAGCGAGGTTGATGACATCCTTGGCGCTGGCGTCGCGCTTGCCGCCTTTGGCCGGGTTTACGCCATCAAAAATGGAGATTAAAAAGTCGTTTACTTTAGTGGTGGATGCTTGCGCTATCACGGCGCGATCGCGCTCTTTTAGCGCTTGGGCTTGTGCGCCTTCGGCGGTTAACTTTGCGGTTGTTTCAAGTGCTGCCGACGCCATCGCTTGCTGCTTGGCTAATGTTTCAAGGCCAGCCGAGGTTTCCGCTTGCGCCTTCGCGGCTTGGGCTAGGGTGTCGGACTCTACCGCCCGATCACGCTGCTGGTCAGCATCTAATTTTGCCGTTTGCGATTCGCGCTGCGCTAACACGGCCTGCGCCCGCGCAGTTTCAGCATTAGCGGCTTGCTGCTGCGCTAATTTTTTCTCCTCAACAAGGCGCACTGAAAAACCTGCGGCCATCGCCACAAAGCCAATACCTACGGCCATCGCCACCACATACCGCCCCAGCCATTTGCGGCTGGTGTAGCCTGGAATAGCGCTGGCGGCAGCCACGTTTTCGCCGTGCAACACGCGGCGAATATCATCGGCCATATTTGCCGCACTGCTGTAGCGTTGGCTGGGCAATGGCGCACAGGCTTTTTGAATAATAGCGCGTACTTCGCGCATTTTTAGCTGCAGGGGATTGACTAAGCCTGCGGTTTTAGCTGTTGCTGCAAAGTTCGCATCGGCTTCGCATAATTCTTCCAGCACGCGCCCTAGGCTAAAAATATCCGATGCCGTGGTAATCGCGCTACCCGCTTTTTGTTCCGGGCTGGCATAACGCGGCGTGTAGGCCAGCATGGCACCATCGGCACTCATTACGGCGCGAGTGAGCTTCGTGCTTTCATTTTTAGAAGGCATACTCGCGGCGGCGCCCACTACTTTTTCCACATCAATATTACCTGCATTTGATTCGGCGCTGAGCAGGCTGGCAATGCCAAAATCAAGCAGCACCGGGCGGTTTGCGCTAGTCACTAAAATATTGGCAGGCTTAATATCGCAATGTACAATTAAGCGTTGGTGGGCAACGGCCACCGTCTCGCAGATAGGCAGCAACAGTTTGAGCACATCTAAAAACGTGGCGTTTTTGTTGGCGCAATGCGCATCAAGCGCTGCGCCCTCAATAAGCTCCATCACCAAATACGGCTGGCCACTGGGGGTGGCACCACCGTCGAACAAACGGGCGATGTTGGGATGGGTGAGCCCTGCCAATATTTGCCGTTCTTGCGTCAACCGTGCTTTGGCCGCTGTTGTTGGCAAGCCGTGAATCACCTTGATGGCAACGCGCTGCTCAAACGCACCATCAGCACGTTCCGCCAAAAATACCGAGCCCATGCCACCCTGACCAATTTTTTCAATCAGCTTCCACGTGCCCAACACATCATCTGGCTTAATTTCTTCAGCCAACTTTGCCGAAATATCGGCCGCACTATTTAACACCGCTGCAGCAAAATTAGTTTTATCCGCGCGGGCATGGCCGCAGATACGCAGCACTTGGCCAATGAGCGCTTCATCGTTGGTTAACTTACGTAGGGCGGCTTCTTGGCTCTCTGCGGGCAGCGCATCAACGGCATCAAATAACTCGCGCAGATCAAGTGCGCTCAAGATGCACCCCCCTGCATATTTTCTAAAAAATCACGCGCATAGGCGCGGCCAAAGCGCAATTCACGGTCTACCGTGGGGCGCGAAATTTGCAATAATTCGGCGATGTCATCGCGTTCCATACCGGCAAAATAAAATAGATGCAATGCTTGGGCGCAACGCGGATATTTAGCATCCAAGCTCTGCAATGCCTCATCTAATGCCAGCATATCCACGGCTTCATCCGCAGCTTCGTTATCAAGCGCCGACATGGTAATCCGCACCCATTCACCGCCGCGTTTATCGCGGGCATTAGCACGGGCATGATCCACCAGTAAATTACGCATCTGCAGCGACATCGTAGCCAAAAAATGTCGGCTATTTTTAAGCGACTGCGCCGATTCACCCACGCTAATAATGGCTTCATGCAATATTTCGGTAGGCGATAAAGTCACCGCCCCCACAGCGTGCGCACGCGCTACCGCCATTCGATGCAACTGACTGTAGCAAGCAACAATGAGCGCATTAAACGCCGTGCTTTTTACGCCATCTTGCGAACTCTGCCAATCGCCTAACAATTGCGTAAGTGAATTTTCTTGTTTATTAGCCAACACTGCTATTTACAAAGCCATTTTCTGATCCTGCCGCGTACACACTATAGCCACGCGGATGTTGGTGCATCAACCCCAAAGTGATCTAATTATAACGCGATGCGGCGATGACTACGGTGCGGTGTGCAACATTTCATACCGATGTTGGGCTACACTAAATGCAGAATTTAAAATACCCAAAACAGAGCTAGTGTTATGACTATAAAGAATGCAGTAAATGTCACGTCGCCAAACACCCACCCCATCCTCATCTACCAAAACGCTGCGGGGGAAATTAAAGTAGATGTTCGCTTAGACGAAGACACTGTTTGGTTGACTCAAGCGCAAATGGGGCAATTGTTTCAAAAGTCAAAAGCTACCTTGAGCGAACATATTAAAAATATTTTTGTAGAGGGCGAATTGAACGAACAGGCAGTTGTTCGGAATTTCCGAACAACTGCCGCAGATGGTAAAAATTACGACACTAATTTTTACAACCTTGATCTCATTATCTCCGTGGGCTACCGCGTTAAATCCCCGCAAGGCACGCAGTTTCGCATATGGGCCACGGCACAGCTTAAAGAATACCTTATCAAAGGTTTTACGCTAAATGATGACCGCTTTAAATCAGGCAACGCGATGCAATACTTCACCGAATTGCAAGAACGCATTCGCCAGATTCGCCTATCAGAAAAGTTTTTTTACCAAAAAATTAAAGACATCTACACTACCAGCATAGATTACGCGCCAAGCGATGAAGTCACCATTGCGTTCTTCAAAAAAGTACAGAATAAATTGCTGTGGGCCATTAGTGGGCAAACCGCAGCAGAGTTGGTATACCGCAGAACCGATGCGGCACAACCGCTAATGGGTATGTTATATGCCAGCAACGGAGTGCGCCGCCTCCGTACGGGCACGGCATGCCGCGCCCCTACCACCGTGGCATAGCGTGGCGGCACTATGCGGAAAGCCCCTATTTTGGTGCATCTGCAGGCAACACCTTTAATTCCGTCATGCATTCACCAATAACTTCAGCGCGAAATACTTCCGGTGTCCAACGCAACGAAGCTGGGGCAGATTTTTTGCCTGCTACAAAATATCGCATACAAGGTGCCATATCAATTTCAATCCGTTTATGGCTGGGCGCGCGGTCAGCCTTGGTATTGATCGTATCGACCAGAACTTGTTTTTTTCCCGGAGCGGTAGTCACGGATTTATTTGTGGGCGTGACCCCGTCAATGGAAGAAATCAACACCGCCACAAAATAACCATCCTCCGTACGCTCAGGCACGGAACCAGAAACAAGAACACTCCAAGGCGCTTGGGTAGCGGCAGCGGCAATGGACAACGTTTGGGTAAAAAAAATCGTTGCCAGAACGACACGCTTAATAAGTCTTTTCATTTGCATAGTAACTTTCTTTTGCGGGGATATTGCGTTAGACAACTACGGCACCTTATGAGAAATGGATGCATTGCCTTCCTCAGTCATCAAGCTCAATCAATTTTTTATCTTCTTTTGTCAGCGGGCATTTATCATCGTTACTCAGGTGCGGAACTATTTTCTTCCACTGTTTTTTTGACATCCACTGCCCATTGCCATCTACATAGGGCGTTTCTAACAACACTTGGCTTCGCTCAACTTTCAGGATTTTAGAAGGTATTTTGCCAACCGCATCCCGCTTGCTTATTCGATGGTAATACCCATCTGGATCACAGGCGTAGAACCCATTTAAATTTGAATGATCCATCCGTACAAAGGTAAGCTCATCTACATTGTGCCGCTGGTAGGCCATTCTTATTTGCATTGAAAATGCATAATTTTCTGAACCCAAATAGGCGCAAACAATGACAGCAAAAACGTTCGTTATTTTCATTGCAGTTACCTCATCTACACGCAACAGGTTTTGGGGCTGGTACCACGGTTATTGGCATAATAAGGATGTTTAATTTGTTGTAACCGCCACCGCGCGCATCTAACCTTCAATCAAAAACCGTGCGCTCAGTATCCCACGTGCTGCAGCGAATCCGCTTGCCAAAAGGAAAAGCCTCTCTCACAACGCACGCATCCGAACCGTCTACGTTTCTAAACACCCAGAAACGACCTCCCGGCGCGAGGAATGTTCGGTCAATCTGGCTGGCCAAATCCGCCGCTGTTAGTTCCAATATTGCATTCGGAAAACGGCCTTCCCTTTTTTCGTATCGCTTGATTGCATTGATAACCAACTGGGTATTTTTTATTGCGTCCTCTTCCAAAAATTTACCACATACAACGCAAGCACCGCACAAAACTAAAAATATCAAACCAACGAAAGGTGCAAAAATTCTTTGTCGGCTTCGCCAGCAACACAAAAATAAAACGCCGAACCAAAAGCCGGTCATCAACAACACTAAAATCCACGCACCACTGCTGACTTCGTGGCCGGTAAGCGCAATTGCACACACACTAAGTAAAACACTGATTGCTAAAAGAATTTTCACGATGACCTCTACCTAACGCAGCCGCATGCAATTCGGATATGGAAGCGAGCAGCTACCTCTCATGCGAAGACACCGTTTCACGGCTTTTTTCTGCAGACTTCAGGCGTAAATCATATTGCGTCGCCTCATACTCTCGCAAGGTCCAAAGTAAGATCACTACAAAACCAATAGTTGCGAAAAGTGGTGCCGAACTAAAAAAAACCAACGGCACACTGGCTAACATGAGCGGCACGACCTGACACCTGACAAAGTTGAAAAAAATATCCGACAGCTCATCGGGCGAGTCCTCAACTAGCTCAATTTGTTCACGGCAGTTTCGGCACGACACGATATCATCCCCTGCAACGGTAAAACGCAGTATTGTCTCACCCCAAAAAAAAGACTGTTTACAGTTTGGACATTTCATTTATTTTATGCACGCGTTAGATTGAGCAAACGCGGGTGTGCCTTCTAAAATCGCCCGCAACTCTTCACACCTCGATGGTACGGGCGCGGCATGCCATGTCCCTACCGGCTACCCTACTGAAATCATTTCGCCTTAAACCGCATCAAAATCCGCGTCTGTCGCGGCTCATTACCCAACTGATAATAGAATCGCGCAAATTCTTCTACCGTAACAGAGTTTGCGCCACGATTGTAATTACCAAAATAAAACGTCAGCCCCGCAAAGCCCACTTTGGTGAGTTTAGCGTCACCTACGGGTGGCGAAATCGCACCGGGCGGTTTGCTCGTTTGCCAAACATCAACGGGAAAAGCAGATGTTATGTCAGGCCACGTAGTCGGTTGAAACACATACCAAGCTGGCTTGCCATCGGCTGTGTACGTAAGCCAAGCCGCCAACATATTACCGGCACCATCCTGCCAGATAAATAAGCCCCAACCTGGATCATTTTCATCCCACCAATGTCCAGAATAATCAAGCGCCGGCTTCAAGTTTCCTTTTGTTAACTTCCCTTCACTGACCTTGAAAGCAAAATTCTGGAGATCGGGTTGCCTAGTAGTAAATGTAGATAGACACGGCGGCCCGCGCGTCGTCAAGGTGTAATCACCCGGTGGGAGTCGCCCAATGTTAGCCAAATCCGTATACCGGCTATCGGGTGGCGGGAGTGTTATTTGTATAGACTTATCCCATTCCCCAAAAGTTATCGTAATGTGGTTGTCCAACATAGATATTTTGTAAGTTGGTTCTAACCGCCTACAGGCGACAGCACCTTCAACGCGTACAAAGTTAATATTGTCGTCTGAGGTCGGGTTACTGGGAACGATGGTTACGCCGTAGAAGATCGATTGCGCGTACGTATTCATGCTGCAAAGCTGCGCGATGAAAAAAACAAGTGTTGCGATGAAATGTTGCGTTTTCATGTTGCTCCGATTAAATCGACAACACCCAATGTTAAGGTGTTTTCAGACTCAGCTATTGCATGCACGTTACTACTGGCTAATGCACGCAATATACAACACTATCTGCCCACTTTAAACCGCATCAAGGTGCGTTTTTGCTGCACGCCGTCGCCTAGCTTATAGTGGAAATTTAGAAACTGCTCTAACGATGGTAGCGCACCACCACGGGTGTAGGTGCCGAAGTAGAAATCTAAAAATGCCGTGCCCACTGTTGTAAGCTTGGTCGTGCCTAGTGGCGGTGAAGTGGTTCCTGGCGGTTTACTCGTTTGCCATACATCGGCTGGGCGGGTAAAAATAGGCGTTTCCCAAACAGGTTGAAACACATACCAAGCAGGCTGACCGTCGGCGGTGTAACTAAACCATGCGGCCATCGTATTATTGGTGCTGTCCTGCCACACAAATAAGCCCCAGCCTGGGTCATTTTCATCCCACCAATGGCCGGAATAATCAAGCGTTGGATTGGTATAGTTTTTCTTTGCGCGGCCATCGGTGACTTGAAATGGAAATTTATCAAGGTCGGGGAGGGTTGGCCGAGATGGTACCGCATATATACAAGGCGCACCCACAGTGGTAAGCGTGTAATCACCCGGCGGTAAGCGACCAAGGTCTACTAAATCAACATTACTGGTATACCACGAGGGCGCTTAGGGAATAGTAACTTGTCCGATTGGGTTCCATTCAGCGAAAGTAACGGTAATGTTGTTATTCAACATCGCAATTTTATAGTATGGTTCTTTTCGCCCGCAGTACGGTGTAATTTCGAATCGAACAAAGCTGATGTTGTCAGTGGAAGTCGGGTTAACTGGAATAATGGCGGAACCGGAAAAGGGTGTTTGTGCATGAAGGTTCAAACCGCAAAACTGCGCGATGAAAAATACAAGCGCTGCAGATAGTTGATGCGTTTTCAGATTAATCCTTTATACATCAGGGGTGATGCCTGAAAGTAAGTTTGTCATGTCATCTAATGTTTAGATCAGATGTATGGCAACTGCGCCTTCGAATTTTTATAATACGCCGATTCCAGAAAGCTTAACTATTTAATACAATGAAGGGACGAGCTATCAATGCAGCCTACTGCACACAGATGCAAAACGCAAGACGTGACCCCACACGCGTTTGCGCAGAGCTCAACAGGTAACCTTCGTCACCTGTCGAGCCCCATTTACGCATTCAACTCGGTCGAATAGGCTAGGACGCTCTACGAGTTAACGAAACATAAACTGTCATTGACCCACGGTTATCATCGGCATTGATGTCCCAGTAAAACAACCAAAGAGCGGTAGGTGCGCTCGTGCCCAGGCCATTGCCTAAATTCGTTAGTGTAAAGTCGGTTCCAATTGCGAAGAAAGATGTTCCGCCGTCCAAGGATCCGACGAGGCAACCAATCCCAAAACTATAGTTCGCGGCATTTGGAAATGGCAAAGTCGAACTGGAGTCCGGGGCGGGACGGGCTGGGTTGAATGTAGTCCAATCAATGCTAATGGGCGGCCCCATATTCACGGCAACGCCATCAGCATTTGTGTTCCCAGGGCCCCCACCGGAGTTCCACATCTGGATAAGGGGGCAGGTGAATGTCAAAACATCGCCCGGATTCAATGCTTCTCTGAACTGTATAATTGCAGGAACTCCGCCCCCCCCCATTTGCTGAACGATGCTGTTGGCTTGTGAATCTACAGTTACTTGGTATAAACCCATGATTATCTCCAAATTGACTTCAGATGAGATCGCGCATCTGACCACGCGTTACAGACCACGAAAGCCATCATCAATGTGACATTGCGACATTATGACATCTTGATATTACGACAATGTGACAATGTGACAGTTATGTCAAGCCTTCGCTTATACTTCCAGGATAGCAAACTATTTGCCCGCGTCTACCGCACCTGTTTCTAGAAAAAAATATAGCAGCAATTCATAGATTTATGTAAAAAAGATTGTTTTTGCATATAATTTATTTTCGTTAGTTAAAAATCCTCGCCACAAAACGATAGCCAAGCCTGAGAACTTAAGGGCACCTCTAAAAATCACCTAAATATGCCCCCCCAGGGCGACCGCTCGTATATACGAGATAAAAGCGCTAGTCAATTAAGTGTTGCGAGGAATGATCAATGACAATTGAGATCATGAGCATATTGAAGCACGTTAAGAAGCCCGCCAAGCAATACATTGCGGGCATCTTTGATGTTGAAGACCGGCTTAACAAGCTAACGCAAATGGGCAATGCTCGTTGCTCTTAACGCCATGATTGACTGGGAAGCATTCATATCTGATATCGAAACTGCGCGCAACGCCGGAAAGCGCACCCCTAGGGGCACGGCATGCCGTGCCCGTTCAACCCCGTGATATATGGTGCGCACGCAATCGTGAAATTCGCCGCCCGACTTGTAGGGACGAATAATCATTCGCCTTCGTCGTGTAGGCACCAGCGCAAAACTCTTGCGATCAACACCGCATAACATTCGTGTGAGCACATGCACCGCCATCATATTTTCACCGCTCGGGCGAAAGATTTTTCGCCCCTACAACGGAGGTGATGCTGCATGCCAACAACGGAGTGAAACTACCGCTCGGGCACGGCATGCCGTGCCCCTACAACGCCAGCAGTGCGCCGCCGCAATTTCCACACGCAAATCGGGAATCACCCGCTGCTTGGGCTATCATTATGCGCCTTGCTGTTTCTGGCTCACTCGTTTTGGGTTTTTGTTTGATTATGTCTGCACCAATCAGTAATATAAGTGCCTCAAAGGTAAGCCAAAAAATCCACGGCTCGGCTGATGCGCTGGCGCTGGTGCAGTTGGCGCGTTTGGATGAGGGCAAAAAAGCGCCGCTGTTTATCCTTACCCACAATACCGCTACCGCTGAGCGGCTGTTGATGGAGATGCAGTATTTTGCGCCGGAGCTGGAAATTCATCGCTTGCCGGATTGGGAAACCCTGCCTTATGATAATTTTTCGCCTCATCCTGATTTAGTTTCTGAGCGCTTGGCAGCACTCTATCAATTTTCAACTAATCGGGTTGATGTGGGCATTATTCCCATCACTACCGCCCTCACCCGCTTAGCGCCAAAAGATTATTTAGATGCCCGCTCCTTCTTCTTAAAACAGGGCACGCGCCTTGATTTAAACAGCCTGCGCGACCAGCTCACCCGCGCCAGTTATACCCACACCGCGCAGGTAATGGCACCGGGCGAATATTCGGTGCGCGGCGGGCTGGTGGATTTATTTCCTATGGGTTCGGTCATCCCCTACCGTATTGATTTAATGGGTGACGAAATTGAAACGATTCGCACTTTTGATATTGATACCCAGCGCTCCATTTATGCGGTGCCCAATGTGCGCCTGCTGCCCGCGCGGGAATATCCGATGGATAAGGGGGGGCAGAACCAGTTTCGCGATAGCTTCCGCGATCATTTTGAGGGTGATCCTTCCAAGTGTCGGCTTTATAAGGATGTGTCTAACGGCATAGCACCTGCTGGTGTGGAATATTATTTGCCTCTGTTTTTTGAGCACACGGCCACCCTGTTTGATTACCTGCCGGGAAACGCCCGCGTGCTGTTGTTAGGCAGCGTGGCCGAAGCGGCGGAACAGTTTTGGGTTGATACTAAATCACGCTATGAATTATTGCGTGGTGACAAAGATAAGCCGCTGCTTCCCCCGCAAGAAATCTTCATGCCGGTGGAAGCATTTTTTGTTGGGTTAAAGCAGTTTGAAAAAGTGCAGCTACCCTTATTGCGCACCGATGAACTGCCGCCGATAGAAGTAGACCGCCGTGCCGAGCGGCCATTGGCGCGGTTTTCAGTATTTCTAGCGGCCTTCACCAAAAATTCCGGCCGTATCATCATTTGTACCGAGGGCACGGGGCGGCGCGAAACTATTGCCCAATTTTTTCGTGAAAACGGGGTGCAATCCGAGCAGCTTGATACCTTTGCCGATTGCTTAAATTCTACCGCTCCACTGCTGCTTACCCCCGCCCCCTTAAGTGCTGGCTTCATCTTGCTAGATGAAAAAATAGCTGTTGTTACCGAAAACGAACTCTACGCCACACAGGTAAAACAAACCCGCCGCCGCGATAAAAATCGCGGTACTGCCGAAGGCATGTTGCGTGATTTGGCGGAAGTAAAAACTGGTGATCCTGTGGTGCATTCCCAGCATGGTATTGCGCGCTACATCGGCTTGGTAACGATGGATTTGGGCGAAGGCAATATGGAGTTTTTAGAACTCCACTATGCCGGAACCGATAAATTATTTGTACCCGTTTCGCAGCTTTCAGTAATTTCGCGCTACACCGGTGCCAACCCTGAAAACGCGCCCCTGCATAAACTTGGCAGTGGCCAATGGGAAAAAGCCAAGCGCCGTGCCGCGCAGCAGGTACGCGATACCGCTGCCGAATTGCTCAACCTTTACGCCCGCCGCGCGGCGCGTCAAGGCTATGCCTTCCCGCTGGAAGAAAAAGATTTTCAAACCTTTAGCGCCAGCTTTGCCTTTGAAGAAACCCCCGATCAAGCCAGCGCCATTCAAGCCGTAAAATTGGATATGCTGAAATCACAGCCGATGGATCGCCTAGTGTGTGGTGATGTAGGCTTTGGTAAGACTGAAGTGGCGCTGCGGGCGGCCTTTATCGCCGTGAGTGCGGGCAAACAAGTAGCGGTATTAGTGCCCACCACCTTGCTGGCGGAACAGCATTTTCAAAATTTTTCTGATCGCTTTGCGCAATGGCCCGTGCGCTTAACGGAGTTTTCGCGCTTCCGCTCACCCAAAGAAACACAGGTTGGTTTGGAAGGCATTGCCAACGGCACCATTGATATTGCCATTGGCACCCACAAGCTGATTCAAAAAGATATTGTTTTTAAAAACCTAGGGCTGGTTATTATTGACGAAGAACATCGCTTTGGCGTGCGCCAGAAAGAGATGCTCAAAGCCCTGCGGTCTGAAGTAGATGTGCTCACGCTTACGGCCACGCCCATTCCGCGCACCTTGGCGATGTCGCTTGAAGGCCTGCGCGATTTTTCAGTCATTAGCACTGCACCGCAGCGGCGGCTTGCCATTAAAACCTTTGTAACCAACACGGCAGATGGCGTGATTCGTGAAGCGATTTTGCGCGAGCTAAATCGGGGGGGGCAGGCTTATTATTTATACAATGAAGTTGAAACCATTCAAAACCAGTATGACAAGCTTGCCAAGCTCGTGCCCGAAGCCCGCATTGCCGTGGCACACGGGCAGCTACCAGAACGCGAGCTTGAACGGGTGATGCGCGATTTTTATCACCAGCGCAGCAATGTGCTGCTGTGTTCTACGATTATTGAAACCGGCATTGACGTGCCCACTGCCAACACCATTTTAATGCACCGTGCGGATCGCTTTGGCTTAGCGCAACTGCACCAATTGCGTGGCCGCGTGGGGCGTTCGCACCATCAAGCCTATGCCTACCTGCTTACTAACGGCATGGAAGCGCTCACGGCCAACGCCAAGAAGCGCCTAGAAGCGATTCAGATGATGGAAAATTTAGGTGCAGGTTTCTATTTAGCCATGCATGATTTAGAAATACGCGGTGCCGGTGAAGTGCTGGGTGATTCGCAATCCGGCGGCATTCAAGATATTGGTTTTTCGCTATATACCGAAATGCTTGATGCCGCAGTAAAATCACTCAAAGCCGGAAAAGAACCAGACCTCAGCAAGCCACTTAATGTGAGCACGGAAATTAATCTGCACGTGCCCGCCCTGCTGCCCGAAGCCTACTGCGCCGACACCCATGAACGCTTAGTGATCTATAAACGCCTTGCCAATTGCGAAGATGATGAGGCTATTGATGGCCTGCACGAAGAACTAATTGATAGATTTGGCCTGCCCCCAGAACCTGCACAAGCGCTCATTGAATGCCATCGCCTACGGGTGCTGGGTAAACCCTTGAGCATCGTAAAAATTGACGCCAGCCCCAACGCCATTGTGATTCAGATTGGTCACGATACGATATTGCACCCGCATAAAATTATTAGCCTGGTGCAAAATAAACGCAACTATAAATTAGCGGGGCCTGACCGCTTACGCATTGAAGTAAGCCACCCTAATTTTGCTGATAGAGTTGGCGAAATTAAGCATGTTTTAAAGAACCTGAGTACGTAAATAAGCCCTAAATTATGCATACTACCAATCTAATTATTCAAGCGCCCGATGTCGCTACCAGCGCCTTAAAGCACTTATATGCACTCTCGAAAGCCGCTAAAATAGAGGCTTTGCAACATAGCACACATCAAGTGTTTTGCCTCACGCAAGCAGATATAAACAGCAAAGCTGCCGTTGCCCAATTTTGCGCAACCGAGAAATTAGACTTTGGTTTTGTGGACGCGGATGTAAAACTGAGCGACTATAAGCTCTTGGCGATGGACATGGATTCTACCCTCATCACCATAGAATGCATTGATGAAATTGCCGACTTCATCAACAAAAAAGCCGAAGTAGCCGCCATTACCGAAGCCGCCATGCGCGGTGAAATTGACTGGCCGCAAAGCCTGCGCCAGCGAGTCGCCCTGCTCAAGGGTCTACCCGCCAGCACCCTAGAAACCGTGTACGAACAACGCCTAAGACTCACCCCCGGCGCCAGCCAATTAGTAGCCGTAGCGCAAGCTGCTGGCATTAAAACCTTACTAGTTTCCGGTGGCTTTACCTTCTTTACCGAACGCCTGCAAGCCCGCTTGAAGCTCGACTACGCGTTTTCAAACACCCTAGAAATTAACGCCAGCATACTAACCGGCAACGTCACTGGCCCCCTCTGCGACGCTACCGCCAAAGCCCAGCACGTGCAAACCATCGCCACCCGACTGGGTGCCAGCGAAGAACAGATTATCACCATCGGCGACGGTGCCAATGACCTAGCCATGATGGCCGTATCCGGCACCTCCATCGCCTACCACGCCAAACCCAAAGTACAAGCCCAAGCCCGCTACGCGCTTAACGTCACCGATTTGCGGGGGGGGTTGGTTTTGTTGGGGGGGTGAGGGTAGGCATGAATAGTGAAGCACATAACATCAGGGCGAAAGATTTTTCGCCCCTACAAACGGCAGATCATTCACCGTCCTCAAATAAGGGCACATATGTAGGGGCGAATAATCATTCGCCCTCTCCGCAAAATACCCATTCGCCCCTACAACCGGAAAACCCTTCGCCCAACGTTTCATCTGAAAACACTTCACCAAAAAAACATCGACAACCCACCCGTTTGCGTGATTTTGATTACACCCAAACGGGCGGGTATTTCATCACGATTTGCACCCACAATCGAATATGTTTATTCGGCGATATCGTTGCCGATAAAGTGCATTTAACAGCAATGGGCGCGATGGTTGCGCAATGTTGGCAGGAAATCCCATTACACTTCCCACATGTGGCCTTACAAGAATTTGTGGTCATGCCGAATCATGTACATGGGATTATATCCATTGACACGGATGGTTGTAAGCCTGCTGTCGGAGCGAATAATTATTCGCCCGTTTCGTCTCAATCGCACCATTCGTCAACGCGACCCCAGGGAACAGCAAAGACCTTAGGTTCCATTATTCGCGGTTTCAAAATCGGCGTCACAAAATGGGCGCGGGCGCAAAAGGGGGAAATGCCGGAGGTTGAATCGCAGAGCGGAAAATCAAAAGCGGGCGAAAGATTTTTCGCCCCTACGAAAGGCATCGCGGTTACATCCCGCAACGGAGGATGGCGAACACCGCAGTTAATTTCCGCAACGCAGGATGACAAACACCGCAATTAATTTCCGCAACGCGGGATGACAAACACCGCGATTAATTTCCACAACGCAGGAAAACGCAAACCGTAGGGGCGAATAATCATTCGCCCGACAAAGCATAAATAGGCACACACGCCTGCGTCAGATGACCCGTCAACGCATAAAATAGGAACCACGGCACGCACAAAGGGCGAAAGATTTTTCGCCCCTACTAGGGGCACCGCAGATATTTCCGCATCGCAGGATCGCGAACACCGCGATTACATTCCGTAACGCAGAAAGGCACACACGGCGGTTACATCCCACAACGCAGCAGATAAACGAATTGATTGACTTTTGTGATGCGCGAGAATAGTCTAAATATACTTTGTGGCTAAAGCTATTTTAGCTAATTTCTACGAGGAGCGATTTTAGATGACGACTTTGGTCATTAACGACAGCCTAGGGCCGGGGACACATGTCTTTATAATAGGTGTAGGAAAATATCCCTATTTAGTGGATGGAACTTTAGCGCTTTCTCCGTCGGCACACGGCATGGGTCAACTTACCTCGCCGCCGATCTCAGCGCGGAAATTCCTCCAAACTATTGAGCTAGAACTCACCAATTCTGTTGCACCGCTCAAAACAATTGAGGTTTTGATTTCTGAAGCTACGCCAACCCCATACACACTAAAAAACGGGCAAGCCGTTAGCGTTGATCCAGCGACGATGCAGAATGTAGAGGCTGCGGCAGCTGCTTGGTACGGTCGGCTTAGCGGCTCTAGTGAGAACGTGGGTATTTTCTATTTTTGCGGGCATGGCATCGGCGACGGCGTGGACCAACAGCTATTGCTGGAAGACTTCGGCAGGTCTTTGGTTGCCATCAATGGATCAATCGACTTTCAGAAGTTTCGGCTTGGAATGGGTCAATGCGGTGCGTTGCAACAGTGTTTTTTTGTGGATGCCTGCCGAACCGTAAACCCGATGCTCCTCTTAAATGCGGGTACACGTGGCAACCCGCTTTTGCCACTTAACGTTACTAAGGTATTTTCAGGATCAAATCCGGTTTTCTATTCGACCAGAAATGGCGAATCGTCTTTTGCAATGCCTAACGCCGCGAGCTATTTTACGGATGCTCTCCTCAGCGGCTTAACGCGCTTTGGTGCGAGAAAAACGAAGAACAAGAGTTGGAGCGTATCGACTGGCAACCTTTTATGTGCGATGGAAGCGTTGTTAGCACGTGCGCCCGCGAATAAACGCCAAGCTTGCACTGTGGATTCATTTGTAACGAGCCTAGTGATTCATGAGCTCACAGGACATCCAGAAGTTTTGATCGACATTACCCTAAGTGAGCCAGCGGCAAATGGGATGGGGACGCTATCGTAGACGCAGAATGGTGCAAAAACAGAGCGCGCTGATACGTCCCATCCTTGGCAAATCGAAGTGCCGCACGGACCCTGCCAATTTGAGGCAAATTTCCCTGCGGGTTGCATCTACGCTAACGGCACAGAGCATAGACCGAATCTGATGCCGCCCTACCAAGAAATCGAGATAGAGGTCTTACCATGAGCGTCGCGACAATACAATTCCTATACAAGGGCGATGACGAGGAAGCCGATGATATGGTGACATCAATCTGGCCGATACTTTGCGATGAACAAGGCATTGCATTGGATAATCCAGTCATGAAGAATCAGCCGATTTCATTTGCTGGATCTTCATCACAGTCTTACGGCTCCTCAGTACAAGTACCCGCACCGGGTGAATACCTTGTAGATGTGCGATTAGCAAACGGACGGAGAATCCGACGCACGATTTTAGTAGACGATCAAAAGGCCTACCCATTTTCTATCCGTTCCGAGACCATCTCGACTAGTTCGACAATCGCGTCACCCCCCCCTACACCAAGAACAGGTGGAGAAGAAATGGTAGGTGCTTCAGCGACGTCAGCACTGAAAGTAGTCATCATAAATGAACCTGTATGCTCCGTGCATCTGACGGGTTTTGCACTATTGATCGATATCACTCGCGCGATGAGAGGAAACGATTCAACGATGGTTGTTTTGGCGGAAGCAGCGGATGCGATGGGCGGAAAACGGTTAAAAATTGACCGTCAAGAAACCACGCATAATCGGGTCAATTTTGAAAATTATTCGCGTCGTTGGGTTGGGGTTTTCGGCCAAGGGCTGCTGGAGACGATCACACCATTACCCGCCCCTTGGCGGAGTCTTGACGATACCGCTGTTATGGAATTGGTAGTGCACAGAAACGACGGCAATGCTGATTACAAGGATTCTCGAACACCTATTTGGCATCCCCATCTGAAGATAGGCGACTCACAGTGGGACGCGATGATCGAATTTCTAACGCGGCGCGATATTGGCGCGAGCCACGCCCTAATGCACACTGCGCTTGAGGCGCTCGCCGAAAAAATACACAACCCTTTTGCGGCTGCGGCAGGTGCCTATGTGTTCGCGCTAAATCCGGACGAAGCCTACTCTGAGGAAAAGGCTAATTGGCCTGAATGGATAAATAACCTCTCGATTTACTTTCCGTGGTTACCGGATGCAAAAATTGCGCAGGGTTGGATTCATCTTCGAGCAGGAGAACGTGGGCGGCAATCGTGGGTTGAGGCACGCGCTAGTTTCTTGGAAGCGGTGCAACGTGGTGTGCCTTATTTTTCAACGGGATTGCGATTGCTAAGTGATGGCCTGACCACACTCACCATGACTGAGGGGCACGACGCTGAGGTGGAAGTTGCGCTCAAAGCGGTAAGAACCGCGCAACTGGCTATGGACCCGCATGCGGTGTTCACGAAGCTACGGGTTTTAGACTGGCCTGGCGTCAATGATCCGATAAAGGCCACAGATTCATATTCTGGATCAGTTTTCGATGGTCTCGGCGCACCCAATCCTTCACCCACTGCTTAATTCCAATAAGGTATCTGCATGCTGTCTATTTCAGTGCTTCCAGCGAGTTACGGCGACGCAATTTGGATTGAATACGGCGATCCGCAAAGCCCGGCAGTTATTCTCATTGATGCCGGACCTTCTGTACCTGATGCGCTGCAAAAAAAGCTGTTGGCGCTGAAAGCTAGGGGTGGAGAGATTGAAGTCGCTGTAGTGACGCACATCGATGCCGATCACATCGCGGGCATGCTCACCCTCCTCAAAAATGATTTTGGTGGCGTCCCGGTAAAAGATTTTTGGTTCAATGGTTTTCGTCATCTACCAACATCGAAAGAGGAGGAGTTTGGTCCCAAACAGGGCGAACAACTCACGACATTACTTGAAGATAAAAAACACAGTATTCCTTGGAATAAGGCGTTTAACAAACGACGCATAGCCGTAAACGACAACCCTCACTTTGCCCCAGTTGTTTTGCAAGGAGGCGCGCGTATTACCTTGCTTTCGCCAAATCATGAGAAGTTGTTCGCGCTGCGAAAAGTTTGGATCCAAGAGTGCGAAAAAGCGGGGCTTCACTTAGACTTCACAGTCGTCACGCAAGAGCTCAAACCGGGGGAAGAGGTGTTTGGCGAGGGCACTCCAGATGTGGATAAATTAGCCGATCTCAAATTTTCTGAAGATGCAGCGGCCGCAAATGGCAGTAGCATCGCCTTCATATTTGAATACGAAGGTAAGAAAATTTTATTTGGAGCTGATGCCTATCCTAGCCTGCTGGTCGAGTCTATAAAAGCGTGCTTTCCGGATGGCTCGCCAAAATTTGCTGCGGTAAAGCTACCGCATCATGGTAGTGAGAATAATGTCTCAACGGCGCTGATCCAATCGTTGCAGAGCGATGTATTTATTTTTTCTTCAAATGGCAAAAGATTTGGGCACCCATCCGCAGCCGCAGTCGCGCGCGTTATTAAGTACGCTCCGAATTGTAAGTTAGCATTTAACTATCGCAGTAAGTTCAATGAGCAGTGGGATAACGCAATATTGGCGCTACAGTGGAACTACACGATTGATTTTGGCAACGACGATGGCTACGAACTGCATTTGTAGGCCGGTAAATTAACGATAAGGAAAACGTAATGACAATATTAATTGAAGGTAAAGAAAAGCGGATCGGCTTAGCACTTTCAGGGGGGGGCTTTCGTGCAGCGGCATTTCACCTTGGTGTTATGCAAAAGCTTAAAGCCTTGGGCATCCTTGACAAAATCGATGTACTGTCTTGTGTCAGCGGTGGCAGCATCGCTGGCGGGCATCTTGCCACAAATTGGGGCAGCCCGACTGTATTGGACGATCTCCGAAGCTACTTGGCAAGCAAGTCCATTGCGGTATCGTCATTTCTCGGTGGGGCGCTAAATCCGTTTACAACCCGTCTGGAAGCACTGGCTAAAAGCTACGATCGTGATTTGTTTAATGGCAAAACCCTCGCAGTGTTAAAGAATGGGCCGCGCATTTATTTCAACGCCACCAATCTTTCCACGGGAAACATGTTCTCCTTTGTTGCTGGGGAAAAAGGGGCGGAAGAAATGGGCGACTACGAGCTCGGTTTTGTTTCAGCATCGGCGTTTCCGATCAGTCAAGCAGTTGCTGCATCGTCTGCTTTTCCGCCCGTTTTTCCACCGCTTCAGCTCGACAAGAATGTTTACCCTCATAATGGTTCGGTCGAGTATGTAACGCTTTCGGACGGCGGTCTGTATGACAACATGGGCATCGCGCCGATGTTAAACAAGCGCACTAAAGTTGATTTTATGATCGTGAGCGATGGCGGCAAGCCCTTTGCCGTTGATGACACGCCCACGGAATCGGGCGCAATGGTATTAAAGGCCGGGCTAGATATTATGATGGAACAAATACGGGGCCTAGAATTTGACCGAATTCAACATCGCGGACTGGCCGGTGTTGGGCCACGACCGATCTGGTTTTCTATCGATAGCACAGAAGGGGAAGCACAAGCTGGCGATGCCGCTTTTGCATCTGCAATTGGGACAAACTTGAAAGCGCTGAGTAGCGCTGAATTAGATGTCTTAACACGGCACGGCGGCGCACTTGTTGAAGCGCGGCTGAGAAAATACTTTCCTGAGTTAATTTGACGCGATTGCGGGGGCGGGTGTTATTTTGGACATGAGGGATAAAGACCGAGCACGGTATGCAACGGTTGTACGGGCACGTATCCGACACCATGTCCCAACGACCTGTGACGGGCTCACGATGCCCAATAAATGGACAATATGCGACCGACCGATCGGGTCGAGCTGACAGGATTTCGCCTGTCAGCCCTCCCACACCACCGGACATGCGGTTTTCCGCATCCGGCGGTTGAGCCCAGCAGGCTTTATTGCTTGCCCGCAAGCGTCCACGGTAGTACAAATCCAAATGCATTTAGCGTCGCTGTTTTCAGCGCTTGATCGACCACTACGTGTATCGACATCGCCCACGCTCCGCGCCGACACCCCGCTACCCCTGGCTTGACTCCTGCCTCTCACGCCTAACCGGTGCAGGGCTTTTCTTCTCCCCGCTCGGTTACCATCTTAGCCAGAAGCATATGCGCATATGCCGTCTTATCCAGCCAGATAGCTTACGATGCCGACCTGCCTCCTCTCGCCCCTTGAGGGAGAGAGGCCGAGAGAGAGGGGGGTTACCCTACCAAGGCATGCAATGTTGATCACAAGATGTTACCGTTACCGAAGTATGCAATGACGATCACAAGATGCATACGCCTGTGCCAACTCAACAAGGGCGAATGATTATTCGCCCCTACAAGCCGGGCGGCGAGTGTCACGATCGCATGCACACGGTATGCCACGGTTTGCAAGGGCACGGCATGCCGTGCCCCTACGGCGGCGCACTTTATTTACGGTGCCGACGTAGCGGCAAAAACGGCGCGGTGTGGCGATTTGCATTTTGGTGTGTTTGGTATGATATTGGCAGTACGGCTCGGTTATATTAAATACTTGGCTTTAATCAGGCGTAAGCATGGTTTTTTGACTAAAATAGCATATGACCTTTTTCACAAAAATCAATTTTAATGGGCTATTCAAAAATGCCTGCCCCAATACCGCCCCCAGTACCGTCCTGAAGGCGCGTGTTTTGGCGCGGCAAAAGTTAGGTTTGCACCTATGTTTATGCCTGCTCGTCCTCTGCTTCGCGGTGCCGGGTTTGCTACTGCCGCAAGCTGCCTTTGCACAGGCCGACGATAGCCGCGTTGCGCTAGTGATTGGTAACGATAATTACGCTAAGGACCCATTAAAAAATGCAGTGAATGATGCGCGGCGTATGGCTGAGGTGCTTAGTGCTTTGAATTTTCGCGTGGTGGTGCGCTTGAATGCCACCTTGGACGATATGAATGGTGGCCTTGTTGAATTTCATCGCTTGCTGCCGGATGCCCGTGCAGCGGTGTTTTTTTATGCGGGCCATGCGCTGCAAAATCGCGGTAAAAATTACTTAGTACCTATTGGTGCCAATATCACGTCGGAAATTGAAATTCGTAATAAATCGTTTGAAGCGGCCAGTGTGCTGGAATACATGGACGATGCCAAGGTTAGCAATAAAATTATGATTCTTGATGCCTGCCGCGATAATCCTTTTGGCAGTGAATTTAAGGTTGCTGAAAGCGGCTTGGCTTCTATGCGCACATCGAGCGGTACGGCGGTGGCGTTTGCCGCGAAGCCGGGTGCCGTTGCTTTTGATGCAGGGGCAAGTGAGGAAAATGGACTGTACACCAAGCACCTGCTTAGAGAAATCGTAAAGCCAAATGTGCAATCTTCGCTGATGTTTGACAACGTATCGCGTGCCGTGCAGCAAGAGAGCGGTGGCAAACAGGTGCCGGAAGTATTGAGCAGCCCATCGGCGGGGCGTCGCGCGTTTTTCTTCGTTGAAGGCGGTGCGCCGCAATTAGCGCAGGTTGCTGCTGGTGCCACCGGTGCCGCACGTTCGCAGTCAGTGCCGTCCGGCCCTTCCGGGTTTGATTTGCAAGCGGCGCAGGAAATGTGGAGTCTGGTAAAAAATAGTAATCGGGTGGAAGATTATCAGCGCTTTTTGCGTGACTTCCCATCCAGCCCCTTAGCTTCTGCCGCAAAGTTTCAGTTGGAATCATTGCAGCGTGCCCAAGTATCAGCACAGCCCTTAAACACGACGCAAACCGCTGCGCCAGCCGTGCTGGTGGCGGAACCAAGCGTCGCTCCTACCGCGCCAGTGGTTGTTCCCGCTACGGTGCCAGTGACCGTTCCTGATACCATCAAGCCGCAGCCGACCAAAGTAGCGGTGACCGTGCCCCCCCCAGTATCTGCAGCAACCTTAGCGGCAGCGCCAGTGGTTGTAGCGCCTGCTGTTGCAGCACCTGCAGTTGTAGCACCTGCAGTTGTTGCGCCAATCAATACCCCGCCGGTACTTAGCACTGCTCCGGCAGTTGCTCCTGCGGTTGCCCCCCCCGTTGTTACCCCGCCCGCTGCTGCCGTACCAGCTCCCGTCAAAGTGAACACGATCCAAATCGGTAGGGTTGAATTTACGCGGGACGAATACTATGACGGCCAGTTTAAAGAGCTCGCCGATAAAAGCCGCGTACTGCACGGCACCGGCGAATATATTGCCAAGGGCTTTCGCTACAAAGGTAATTTTGTTGATAATAAGAAGCAGGGTCGTGGTGAGTATATTTGGGAGAACGGCGACAAATACGATGGCGAATGGCTTGCCGATACCCAATCTGGACAAGGTAAGTGGACATGGAGTAGCGGTGATCGCTATGAAGGTCAGGTAAGAGACGGCGTTATTGTTGGTCAGGGTGAATACTTTTTCGCTAAAAGCGGCGATAGTTTCAAAGGTTCATTTCTGGCTGGAAAGCCACACGGCAAGGGTGTCTATAACTTTGCCAGTGGCGACAAATATGAAGGCGAAATGCAGGCTGGTGTGCAATCTGGCACTGGCGTTTACCGCTATAAAAGCGGCGACAAAATTGAGAATACGTTTGTAAACAATGCCGCCACAGGACGTGGCAAGTATTACTTCTCATCTGGAAACCGCTACGAAGGAGATATGGTTGCCGGCGCCCTCACGGGCAAAGGCATTTTGCATTATGCCAATGGCTTGCGCTACGAAGGTGATTTTGTGGACGCAACGCCCAAAGGCAAGGGTGAATTTCATCTAAACGATGGATCGGTATTTATTGGCACCTTTGAGGACGGCACGCGCAAGGCAACGGGTGTGTTGTACGCTAAAGATGGCACCAAGAGCGATGCCGAAATGGTAAATTCGGAAGTACGCAAACTTAAGTAATTTTAGCGCTAGTTTTGACCAGCGCATGGCGTCCAACGGCCGCACTGTAAACCTGGCACTTGAATGCTAAGCATTCAGTTGACAACACTAAGCTAGTAAAAAGTAAGTAAAAATTAGTAAAAGGAAAACCCGTGAACTTATCCGATGGTATCGCTAAATTTATCCCCAAGCTCATCCAAATTCGGCGCGATATTCACGCCCATCCTGAGTTAAGCTATAACGAAAACCGTACTGCTGATGTGGTAGCCGCCGCGTTGACGGAAATGGGTCTAAAGGTGCATCGTGGTCTAGGCAAAACCGGTGTGGTGGGCACTCTTACGCGCGGCAATAAAAAAGGCGCGATTGGTTTGCGTGCGGATATGGATGCGCTACCCGTGCCTGAAGGCAATTTATTTAGCCACGCCTCAAAATATAAAAATATCATGCACGCCTGCGGCCATGACGGCCACACAACAATGTTGCTGGGCGGCGCGATGTTGCTGGCGGATGATCCCAATTTTGAAGGCACGGTGCATTTTATTTTTCAGCCCGCTGAAGAAGGTGGTGCGGGCGCTAAAGCCATGATGGACGATGGTTTGTTTACAAAATTTCCGATGGATGCAGTATTTGGTTTGCATAACTGGCCGCTATTGCCGGCGGGGCAGTTTGCAGTACGCGTGGGGCCGATTATGGCGGCGGGCAATGTTTTTGAGATTCGCGTAGAAGGCCGTGGCGCCCATGCCGCGCAACCGCACACTAGTATTGACCCGATACCAATTTTGTGTGCGATGGTAAGCCAATTGCAATTACTGGTTTCGCGCAATCTAAATCCGGTTGATGTGGCGGTGCTTACCATTGGGCAAATTGTGGCGGGTACAAGGGAAAACATTATTCCCTCGCACGGCATCATGAAAGGCACTTTGCGTACCCTCAGTGCGGCTACCGCAGAAATGATGCAAAACGGTATGCGGCGTATTTGCGAACACACAGCACTGGCCCATAACGCCACTGCCACCCTCACGTTTAATGAAGGTTATCCCGCCACAGTAAACCACGCCGCCGAGACCAAATTTGCGGGTGACGTTATCGCCAGCCTAGTGGGTGAGGGTGCGCTTAACCGAGACACACCACCCAATATGACGGCCGAAGACTTCAGCTTTATGTTGGAGGCAGTACCAGGCTGTTACGCGCTAATCGGTAACGGTGGGGCCTCAGGCTCTAGCTCCTGCTATAACTTGCATAACCCTAACTATGATTTTAATGACGATATTATCGGCCTAGGTGCTAGCTACTGGGCGCAATTGAGCCGAGCGTGGTTTACGCGGGCGGGGACGTAAGAGTTGTTAGTTTTGGTGCGGCGCGTTTAGTGTAAGGGCACGGCATGCCGTGCTCCTAAGGTGGGCGTGATTGAACCACCCACCCAACACTCTTATTTCGCCATCTGAATAACTTCGGCTTTTTCCGCCTCGTATAGCTTGGTCATGACATTGCAATCAGCCAAGGTAAAACCATCACTTGCAAGTGCGGTGCGACGCGCACGAATACCTGCTTCCAACTGCGCATAACGTGCAGCTTCAGCAGAAGTAATCTTGCGTTCATTATTTGCCTTCATGTAAATGGCATCAATTTCTTGGTCGAGCTTAACATTTGCCGCACGGCACGCAGCGATGGTCAGTTGCTCTGGACTACCCTTGGGTGCGTTCAGCGGATTGGGCACGTTAAAGCCAGGACCCTCCGGACTATTCGGATTAGCAACTTCCCGATCAAAGATATTCTGCAATTCCCAATCTGAGTAAATTTTGTAGCCCCCATTGTTCATGTAGCGCACCACGAATCGGGAATGCGATGTTCCGGAAGACGTATAGTCAACTACGGGGAAAGGCCGACCTTGCACCGCGGCGCTCACCGTTGTAATTAGGCAAGCACCGCGATTTCCTGATGCCCGTGCCATACCTGCACCTTGTGGCGTGGCCGCAGGCACTGCGAACGAATCTGGTTGGCAGCCAGAATAGCGCACGATAACGCTCACCGGATAGTGCGCCGGATTGTAAACAACAGGACTATCGTAAGCCAGCGCACTGCTTACCGCAAAACAAGCTGCGCCCGCCGCCAAAATTCTGAGGGTAGTTTTTTTCATTGTTTCTCCATTTTTTTTGAGTGGTATATTTAGCGAGATGTGTTGATGTCGCCAATAGAGTGTAGGCCGACGGAGCACGTAGCGCAAGAAAAATGTTAACCGATTGTGACACGACAAGGGCGAATGATTATTCGCCCCAACAAGTCGGGCGGCGTGTATCGCAATTGCATGCGCACGGCATGCCACGGCTTGAACGGGCACGGCATGCGGTGCCCCTACGGTGCGCCCCAATCTAATCCGGCAAAAAGGCGGGGGCAACCAACGCGGCGGCTATCAGCACGCACTGGCGGCTGATGTTGTAAAACTCTAGCGGGCTGGCTTCGGCGTCCATGATGCCGAGTACAGTAGAAACATTGCCTTCAAAATTAAGCAGCGGTAGGCAGGCTTCGCTTTTTACCGCATCATCGCATACATAAAAACCGCCGCCTTGGGCGGTGTAGGCGGCTACGTCGTCAATAATTTTCGCGTGGCCGCTTAGGCCTACTGTGGAATTGGTGCTGCCTTTGGCAAAGTCTTCGTTAAGCGGAAATTCGGCGCGGCTGGGGCGGCCTAGATAGGCTAGTTTCACTAAGGCACGTTGAGTTTTTACACCACGCGCTTGATACACACCAAACCAATCTGACCCCGTTAGGTCCATCACCCTGCTCACCAATTGGCGTAGCAGTAACAGGCGGCGCACGGTGGCACTATTGGGCTCGCCTAGGCGTGGGGTGAGGTTATAGGGCGTGGGGGATAATTCTTCAATTAAGCTGCAACTGCCGTCTTCACTGAGCAAGGGCACGGGGTAGTTGTAAAGCGCCTCGGGCGCTACTTCTGCGGGCAATTCACCTACGGCATCAAGCAGATCAAACAACGCGGCTTCAATTTGCGCGCTATGTTCATGCAGGTGGGGCAGGTTTGCGGCTAGTAAATACTGGGCAATACGTTGCTGGCTTTGGGTTTGCGGTTTTGCTGACTTGCTTGCCATTGGGAACGCTCTATTGATGAATAAGGCGGCAATATAGCATTCTCAACCCGTTCTGAGGTTTTCCTTGCAATGAAAATCATTATTCGCCGTTACGGCATTAAATGAGCGGAAGATTATGTTTACACATGGGCGAAAGATTTTTCGCCCCTACGGTCGTGATGCAGATACGCGTTGCTGGTTATTAAACCGCATTACGCTTTGCCACAATAACCATCGGCGCGAGGGCAATTGTTTGTAGTCTTTTTGCGGTCACTTCGATTGTAGCTAATTGGATTGTTGGCATGCGTTGTGCGGTGACTACAATGGGTTCCATCGTTTGCTTAATTTGTGGGGCGCTGTTGCCGTTGTTGCCACCGATTAACATGGCGACACTTAAGACGGCACAGGCAAATAAACTAGTGGTCATCGCGGCGTTGTTTAGGGTGTTATGTTGTTGCACATTAGCTGTTTTCATGATGTTCTCCGGTTGGGTTGTTTTGTTGCAGTGAGACCATTGTGCGCAAAAGCTTTACACAGTTAAACCACGGTGCGACGAAATGCAAAAAAGCCTGCGTGAACTGCATTTTTTGCGGGGGAAGCGGTGCAAAAATGCAAACATTGGTACTCCAAAGCCAACTGAAAATGGCGAAAAAGGAGCCAATATGGGACAATTTAGCCATGAAACCTGAATACACCCCTATCATCCACGCTTCGTTTTACAAATTTGTGAATCTGGCTGACCCTGCTGCCACGGTGACGGCATTGCAGCAGATTTGCGCTGCTATAAACACAAACGCAGATGCCGACACTGACGCCGCTACCGACACTAACCCTACCGACTCCCTTAAGGGCATCATTTGGGTGGCGCCAGAGGGCTTAAACGGCATGCTGGCAGCTTCTTTGGCGCGGCTGCAAGCCTTTGAAACGGCAATTAAAACTGACGCCGCCTTTGCGGGTGCTTTCGCCGATGTGCAGTTTAAGCACAGCCACTGCACCACCAAACCGTTTTGGAAGCTAAAAATCCGCCTCAAGCCTGAAGTGCTACCGCTGGGCATTGAAAATATTGATGCGCAGCAAAGAAGCGGCAATTTAACGCCAGCGCAATGGCGCGAAATGCTTAAGCGTGATGATGTGGTACTGCTGGATAATCGCAATAGCTTTGAATATCGCCTTGGCCGTTTCAAAGGGGCGATTGATCCGCAGGTACAAAACTTTAGAGATTTTCCCAAGTACATTGAAGCCAACGTGGCGCAATGGCAGGCTGAAGGCAAAACCGTGGCCATGTACTGCACCGGCGGTATTCGTTGCGAAAAAACCAGCGCATGGATGAAGGAATTTAACGTGCCCGTGGTGCAGCTTGAAGGCGGCATCTTGAATTATTTTTTAGCGATCCCAGATGCTGAAAAAGACTATGAAGGCGAATGCTTTGTGTTTGATAATCGTATTGCCATCGATACCAAACTGCAAGAAACCGCCACCACGTTTACGCAAGTTTATGAGGGTGAACCCGATGGCGAATGGCGCATTGCAAGGGCGAAGCGGTTGCACCGCGATTAAGTACACCCTATTGAACTTCCCACTTTCACCATTATCTAAGTTTGGTCATTCACTTTTTTTCGATAGATGAACATGAAAAAAACGCTATTTGCACTAGCCGTCAGCCTAGCCTTCACTGGCCTTGTCGCCACCTCCCTGCTTTCGGCACAAAAAAGCAGTGTGAGCGAGCCGCGCGCCATCGCCCCGCGCGGGGCCTTATTAGACAGCGAACGCGCCTTAGTTGGCCTATTTGAAAACGCCGCGCCCTCGGTTGCCTACATCACCACCGAAAATTTAGTGCGGGGCGGATTTTTTGGGGAGCAATTGGGTATTTCACAGGGCGCTGGCTCCGGATTTGTGTGGGATACGCGCGGCCATATCGTTACCAATAATCATGTGGTACAAAATGCGGAAAAAGTAACGGTACAGCTTGATGCCGGTAAGGACCCCATTGAGGCCACCGTGATTGGCACCGCCCCCGAATATGACCTTGCCGTGGTGCGTCTCAATGCCCCTGCACCTATACTCAATGCCTTAAAACCGCTGCCATTAGGGCTTTCCCGCGATTTGAAGGTGGGGCAATCTGTCATCGCCATTGGCAACCCCTTTGGCCTGAGCCGCACGCTCACCAATGGCGTTATTTCCGCGCTTGACCGTTACTTGCCCACCCAAGACTATGCCGAAATTGCGGGGGTGATTCAAACCGATGCCGCCATTAACCCTGGCAATTCGGGTGGCCCCCTGCTTGATAGCGCAGGCCGCTTGATCGGCGTTAATTCCGCCATTCGTTCCGCCTCTGGCTCGTCTGCAGGGGTGGGCTTTGCCATTCCGGCGGACATGGTAAACCGCATTGTGCCGCAGCTCATTAACCGTGGCAAAGCGGCCACACCGGGCATCGGCATTCGCGCCTTTGACCCTGGCCTAGTAGCACGCAGCCGCATCAAAGGCGTAGTAATCGGTGCCATTACCGCAGGCACGCCAGCCGAATCGGCCAACCTTAAAATATTGGATCGCCGCAACAATCAATTAGGCGATGTGATTACCGCCGTGAACGGTCGCCCCACCGACACTCTTTCCACCTTTGTTGCCGAGCTAGACCGTGTGGGCATTGGCAATATTGCCGAAATTACCGTCACCCGCAATGAGAAAAAACGGGTAGAAAAAATTCGTGTCATTGATACCAGCCGCAAGACCGAGCGTAGCTAAGTCAGCCAACTATTGCGCAATATTACTTCAGTTAAGGTAATCCCCCCCCCAGACCGGCACGGCATTGCGGCAAGCCGCCTTATTTGTCCCCCGTGCCCCCCCTGCTCGCCGGGTGATTACCCCAATTTACTCAGCTATTTAATCACGCGCTTTAAAACGCTCACGCCGCTGCAAATTGAAATGCGCATGGCCGCTGGCGCAATTATCGACGCCCAAGGCCAACCACTGCTACCCGATGCCCCGTATATCGCCCAACAAGTGGTGTACTACTATCGCCACGTAGAAGCTGAAGAAAAAATAGCCGCGCAAGAAACCATTGTGTTTGAAGACGAGCTAATTGTAGTAGCCGATAAACCGCATTTTTTACCCGTAGCCCCCGTGGGCAGATATGTGCAAGAAACCCTATTGGTGCGCCTCAAGCAGCGCTTAGGCAGTGCTGAATTAGCCCCCATGCACCGCATTGACCTTGAAACAGCAGGCCTAGTATGCTTTACCAAACAACCACACACCAGAGCCGCCTACGCCGCATTATTTGCTGAACATAAAATACAAAAGCGCTACGAGGCCGCAGCGGCAATACCGGCAAACTTTAATTTGCAGTTTCCCATCACCATAGAAAACTGCATCGTCCCGTCAGACAACTTCATGCAATCCGCCATAGCAACAACCGGCCAAGTCAACGCCCGCACCACCATCCATCTAGTGTGCATGCGCGATGGCATCGGCCTATTTGAACTACACCCCCACACCGGCAAAAAACACCAACTCCGCCTGCATATGGCCAGCCTAGGCCTACCTATTTTGTACGACAATATTTACCCTATCTTCAAACCCGACGCCCCGCGTGATCCTACCGCGCCGCTACAATTGCTGGCGAAGCAAATAGCGTTTACCGACCCGATTAGCGGAGTGGCGAGAAGGTTTGAATCCAAGCTTGCGTTACATTATGGTGGGGCAGCGTTGCCCTAAAACGGTAACAAACGCTATGAAAAATCAACAAATGCAATCGCCGCCAACGCCCCACCACCGCCGGCGGCGGCACCTTCGTTACGCTAGAAGACGAAACCGGCTACGTGAGCGTGATTGTCTGGTCAAGAGTCGCCGAACGCCAACGCCAAGCCCTCGTCTTCTCCCGTTTAATGCAAGTAAGTGGTGTGGTAGAGCGCGAACAAACGGTAGTGCATGTAGTGGCAGGTTTGTTGAATGACTTAACGGTGCTGCTCGGCAAAATGACGCTTGCATCTCGGGAATTTCATTAGCTGGAAGGTCGTTGCTAAACAACCGTGTGATTTTAGTATTTTTCGATTATGCGAGTTGGTAACGCAAGCCGTAACAAGGTGAAACTTCATCGCAAGATTTCGGGATAATGGCACTGACACGTTCGAATATTTTTGATTATATTCAATCTAGCACCGAGCATCTATTAAAAAAATGGCGCTCCACAGAGCGCCATTTTAATTGGGTCGAAATTACATCAAAACATCAAGGATCAACGATCGTTACCATGCTGGTGCAAGTGCCACCTGCCGCATCGCGCGCGGTGTAGGTAAATATTGCGCGATCAAATACAGCGAGCGCTGCAAAGTTCAAGGTACCGTTGGCATTGATTGACACCGTGCTACCCGGAAGGGATGGCTGCGTCACGCTGACGATACGAAGCGGTGGATTAGGTGAGGTATCATTTTCTAATGGATTAAAACCGTTATAGACAATCTGATTAATCACATAGGTATCTGGAAGACAGCTTGGTGGCTGCACCGGCGGGGGGGGTGGCGGAACAATGACCGGCGGAGTCACTGTCAAGCGCACCGTTGCTGTACGGCTACAGGTACCATCACTCACTGTGTAGCTGAAACTGTCTGCACCGCTAGTACCCGCACGCGAAGTATAAGTAACACGGTTATTGCTAGTTACAATCGCCGCCGTGCCGTTTGTAGGCTGCGTAACCGCTGTTACGGTTAAGGTATTGTTATCGATATCGCTATCGTTGGCTAGTACGTTAACGGTCGCCGTCGCACCGCTATCGAGTGTAGCCACGTCATCGGCTAATACTGGACAGGTATTTTGGAATACTTTCGCACCGGTTGTAATGGCCGTGGTGGATTCTGATTGCGAGTAAGTATCAACACGGGTTTTGTGCAACATCGGCGTTAGCAATGCCCGACGTAGCCATGCCGGCTCTACTGGCACATTCTCAATCTTATCTTCCATTACAGTTTTGGATGTAATAGTGGCTGTCGGCTGCACTACGGGATTAGGAACAACTGGTTGCGCGGTTCCTGCTATCGGAGTACGCACTTCCTTGGTGACGATTTCGCAAATACCGCCGGTCACCTGCGCTTCAACGCGACGATTACGCGCATCTGCTGTTGGGTAACGCGGATTCTTGCCACCCAAACCTTCGGCCTTAATACGGTCACTGGAAATGCCTTCGGCGATCAATAATTTGCGCATGGCTTCCGCGCGTAATTTTGATACGATAATATTGCCTTGTTCATTACCGTACGGGCAGGCATAACCTTGAATAGTCACGTCTACTGGGCAGCTTGAGGCTTTTACATCTTGTGCAAATTTTAAAATAGTCGCGGTTTGCTCTTTAGTGAAGCCTGAAGATTTGAATGGGAAATTTTCTAATATAGCCATTTCCTTACGGACGGTAGTTTGTACTTTTTCGGTTTTAAACTGTGCAGTTGCACCAGCGTTAGTCACTACCACGCCAGTTGTTGAAGCACCACCAGATGTGCCTGCGGAAGCGGATGCCACCGCAGCGGCGGTATTAGAATTGCTCGCCACCACACTTTCATTTACCGCACGTGCTACTTGTACCGTACGCGTGGCGGTAGTTGGGCGAAAGCCTTTACCACCAAAGTCATAGCGCACCGTAAACAACGCGCGTGTACCGCTACGATCAGAATCTACTGTGCCGCTCTTTGAATAACGGTCTACGCCGAGCGCTACGCTAACGGGTGAGTTATAAAAATACTTCTCTAAATTAACCGAGACGGTATTTTGCTTCGCCCCGTTTTCACCACGTTCGACATCACCACCCAAAGTAGCGCGCAGTAGCGGCTCATCAAAGAAACGACCTACACGTACGCCAAGGCCTTTGTTATAAGGGCGCGTATAGGTATTGGTGCGAATGGCGGTGGTAATATCTTGCGTAAATGGACGTCCACCTTCGCTGCCGCTTACACTTGCCACTGAGCTTGCAAAAGTGGAGTTAGTTAAACGGCTTTCTGATGTGGTGTGCGATAGTGTCAAATCGGCAAATAAATTTTGCCACTCACGGCCAATACCCAAGGTGAGTTTGCGATCATGGTCGCGATTTTGATCTAGCGCACCAAAAATTTTAGTAACCGCTAAATTTTCAGACGACGTTGTGCGCCAATCACTATTTGCAAAAGCGTATGAGAGCTTTAGACCCAATGCGTTGCGACCAACATATAAATCACCTACCACGGCATTCGCGTCCGATTGCGCAATAACGTGCGAAATTTCTGCATGCACTTTGCGATCATCATCAACACCTAGACCAACCCGGGTAGTGTCGCCCGCATAAGCCAAATTACCGCCGTTAACGATTTTATCTGGTACAGGTTTAGCGATGGTTTGCGCCATCACCTGCGGCGCAAATAGCGCAGTTAACACGGCCGATGGCAGCAGCAGCCGACGGAACAAATTGCTTTCCCCATTTTTTTTCATGGATAGATCCCTTTTTTTGGTCATTTATAAGTGCGCCGCAGTGGCGTGCAGATCATCATTTCCCGTACAGTTTACCATTTTGTGCTAATGGATTCGAGGGATTGGCGCACAACCACATCAGGACTTATACGCTGTAATTCACATTGCCGTGACATACCTCGACATATAGGCAGCGCGATTACAGACCACTATGCTGTGCAATTGCCTAAGCGCTACCAAATAACCAATTAACGTGGTTGGAAGTGCCCGCATTTAGGGCACCTTCAGGCCACTTTCAAACTCACCAATAAAGTATGAATATGACTCTACAACGCTGCCAGCAAACACCCCAGCCAAACGGACAAGTGTGGCGATAGCTAAAAAGCGTTGCGTTTTTACCCTACCAACTGCACCGGAATGCTATTTGCACTGCCTTTAATCCGATTAATACTATCAACGTACACTAGGGCAGGCTTGTAAGAAGCAATTTCGGCTTCTGTATAGCTGGCATAGGCCGCGATGATAAGCAAATCACCCGGAGCGACGCGACGCGCAGCCGCACCGTTAACGCTAATGATGCCCGTGCCACGCTGACCAGCAATAGCATAGGTAGTAAAGCGCTCGCCATTGGCGATATTGTAAATATCAATTTGCTGGTATTCCTTAATATCACCAGCATCTAGTAAATTCTGGTCAATCGCGCACGAGCCTTCATAGTGCAACTCAGATTGGGTACAAGTAACGCGGTGCAGCTTTGATTTCAACATAGTGCGTTGCATTTATAACTCCTAAAAGGAATGATGGTGGCTCAACTACGGGAGCAGTATAGCGCTATTGTTTTAGTGGCTTCACTCTAAAACAACGCAAACCGTATTACATCGGTAACTGCAGTTCCACGTTATCAATTAACCGTGTTTTACCAAGTTTGGCTGCCGCTAAAACAACCAAATCGCGATCATCTGGCGTGGGCACGGCCAAATCATATTGGCGGCGCACTGCGATGTAATCAGGTACCCAATGGCGTCCGGCCAGCATTGCCATGGCATCTAACTCCATCCGTTGAAAATCATGCTTGCCCGCTAAAATTTGCGCGCGTACTTCAGCAATCGTTTTGTACAGTAATGGCGCTTCCGCGCGTTCGGCATCTGTTAAATAGCCATTGCGGGAGGATAGCGCAAGCCCATCATTGGCGCGCACTGTTTCAGCAAGAATTATTTCTATTGGCATCGCCAGCTGTTGCACCATTTCTTGCAGTACACGGCATTGCTGGAAATCTTTTTTACCAAAAATAGCGCTTTTGGGCCCGACCATATTGAAAAGTTTCAACACTACCGTTGCCACGCCACGAAAATGGCCGGGACGCACCGCCCCATCTAGCACATGCTGAATTTCTGGTGGCTCAACCACATATTGTTGTGGCTGCGGATAAATTTCTTTCTCATCCGGGGCAAACACCACATCAACCCCTGCCGCCTCGCACTTTTCACAATCCGCCTGCAAAGTGCGCGGGTAACGATCAAAATCTTCGCGCGGGCCAAATTGCAGGCGATTAACAAATATCGAAACGACAGTACAGGCCGCTTTGGGCTTGGCTAATTGCACTAACTGAATATGACCTTCATGCAAATTACCCATCGTGAGCACAAAAGTATTGTTAGGTTCTTTT
>JANMDR010000264.1:0-7031 GCA_031376425.1 Betaproteobacteria bacterium | reverse complement strand
GGCCTGAGTAGCTGCGCCCATGGCAAGATTTTAAGTATGGATTTCTCTATTGTGCTGCATGCATTAGGGGTGGTAAAGGTACTTACAGCAGCTGATATTCCTGGTGAAAATAACTGCGGCCCAATTTTGCATGATGACCCGATACTGGCTGAGGGTATCGTGCATTATGTTGGCCAACCTATCTTTATTGTCGTAGCGCAAACGCACTTACAGGCGCGAAGTGCGACGCGGCTGGCACGCATTGAGTATCACCCCCTACCAGCCGTTTTTGATGCGCAAATTGCTGCAGGTAACGGTGAATTTGTCGTGCCGCCAATTCAGAAAAAACGCGGTGATGTTAACGCAGCCATAGCGCACGCACCGCGTAAAATTAGCGGTCAGTTTACAGTAGGAGGGCAGGAGCAATTTTATTTAGAAGGCCAAATTTCTTACGCTGTGCCGCTAGAAAATAATGGGCTTCAATTATTTTGCTCCACGCAACATCCGACCGAAATGCAGCACCATGTGGCGCATTGTTTGAATCTGCCGTTTCATCAAGTGAACGTAGAAACCCGTCGCATGGGGGGGGCGTTTGGTGGCAAAGAAAGTCAATCTGCCATTTTTGCGTGTGCTGCAGCCTTGGCAGCGCAAGCCTGTAGTGCACCGGTAAAGCTGCGGCCAGATCGTGATGACGATATGCTTATCACCGGTAAGCGCCATGATTTTAATTATGATTTTGAAGCGGGCTTCGATGCTACGGGCTTGTTGCACGGTGTAAAACTTGCGCTTATTGCGCGTGCGGGATTTTCGGCTGATTTATCTGGCCCTGTTGCTGCGCGTGCGCTCTGTCATGTTGATAATGCTTATTATCTAAGCGCTGTTGATGTGCGCGTAATGGCGGCGCGAACCAATACCCAATCTAATACCGCATTTCGCGGCTTTGGTGGTCCACAGGGTGCATTGGCAATCGAATATGTACTCGACACCATTGCCCATGAATTAGGTCTCGATCCTGTAGACGTACGGCGCTGTAATTTTTATGATGAGGCCGATCATTTAAATAAACGTTGTACCACCCATTACGATATGCAGGTGGAAGATTTCCCACTTCGCGATATGTTGGCAAAGCTTGAAGCGAGCAGTGATTACTGGAAACGTCGTGCCGAGATTTCTGCGTTTAATGATAAACATGGTGTGTTGCGTCGCGGTCTAGCCCTCACACCGGTAAAGTTTGGTATTTCATTCAACGTGAATCATTACAACCAAGCTGGTGCATTGGTGCATATTTACACTGATGGTACGGTGCTGGTTAATCATGGTGGCACAGAAATGGGACAGGGCTTGCACACTAAAATTGTGCAAATCGTTGCGCATGAGTTTGGCCTGCCGTTTAACACGGTACGTATTACTACCACTGATACCGCCAAGGTGCCTAATACATCAGCCACAGCAGCATCTTCTGGTACGGATTTAAACGGCAAGGCGGCGCAAAATGCAGCACAAAAAATCAAGGAGCGTCTATCAGAATTCGCGAAGCAAAAATATGGAGATGGTGAATTACGATTCGTTGATGGTGAAGTCCACATAGCGAGCACGCGCATGTCGTTTAAGGCCTTCATTGCAGCAGCCTATCAAGCGCGGGTGCAATTATGGTCTGACGGTTTTTATGCCACTCCAAAAATTCATTGGAATCGTGACACCCTATCTGGACGACCTTTCTTTTACTTCGCTTATGGTTTAGCGGCAACAGAAGTGGTGGTGGATACCTTAACAGGTGAGCATAAATGCTTGCGTGTCGATATTTTGCATGATGCCGGTGCTTCCATTAATCCGGCGCTAGATATTGGGCAAATAGAAGGGGGATTCATTCAAGGTATGGGCTGGCTCACCACGGAAGAATTGGTATGGAATAAAGACGGCAAGTTAGTTACCCATGCGCCGTCTACTTATAAAATTCCTACCGTCAATGATTGCCCTAGAGATTTTAGAGTGACCTTGTACGATCAACCAAACCGCGAAGATACAATTTTTAAATCTAAGGCGGTAGGCGAACCCCCCCTATTATTGGCGTTTTCCGCGTTTTTTGCGATCCGTGATGCTATATCCTACGGGCTAAAATATGCTGCGCCCTTAAATGCACCAGCAACGCCAGAAATGGTTTTGTGTGCCTATAACGCGGCTAAAGCCGCGAGCGTAGCGGAGGATATTTAATGAAATTTTTGCGAAGCTTCTTGGATTGTTTCGATTACGCCGCCGCCCGCGCAGCACCTGTAGTACTCGTTACGATTATGCGCACCAAAGGCTCGGCACCACGCAATGCGGGTACACGAATGGCGGTTGCTTTAGAGGATAGTAGTCACGATGAAGATAATGTTGCGACCGCGCTTATCGTTGGCGGCACCATTGGTGGTGGTAATTTAGAACACAAAGTGCTCGAAATTGCACGGCAATGGCTCGAAACTATACGTCAGCATGGTACTGAGAATCCCTTGGAAGCGCCAGAATATAAGGCGTTCCCCCTAGGTGCTAGTTTGGGGCAGTGTTGTGGTGGTTGGGTAGAGGTGCGCTTCGACGCGGTAATGGCGGTTGACTTGCTGGCTAGTGATGGTTGGGTTCAGGTATTGCGTGAAGATGCGGAATTATCGACATGTCATGTCATGTTGTTTGGTGCCGGTCATGTAGCGCAGGCGCTTGTACCGATGCTCTGCGCCATTGGTGCAAAGGTGACTTGGGTAGATAATCGCGAAGGTGCTTTTACATGGGGTAATCTCCCCCCCCACGTGAATGTTGAGACCATCATTACGGATGTGCCTGAAGCCGAGGTTAGCCGAGCCCCAAGTGGCACCTATTTCATCATCATGACGCACAGTCACGCGCTGGATCAAACGATTACGCAGGCCGTCTTGCGGCGCGATGATGCGTCCTTCTATGGCTTAATCGGCTCGAAAACTAAGCGAAAATTATTTGAAAACCGCTTATCTATGAGGGGCTTTGATCGCGCAACAATTGCCAAGCTTACTTGCCCGCTCAGCATTAATGGTATTAAGAGTAAAGAACCTGCAGCCATCGCGCTAGCGATCACCGCACAAATTCAGCAGCGCCGTGAACAGTTAGCAACCACAGTGCAGCAGATGCCCGACGACAAATCTAATACTTACTATGCATAGCACATCAGACGTGAATGGAAAAATCATTGCAAAAATCGTTGCATTGCGGGGCAGTATCTTTCACAGTCTAGCTGACCCTAAAAACTATTCTGAGGCTACGGCGGAAAAAAACCAATGTTTTGAGTATTTTGAAGATGGTATTGTAGTGATTTCTGGCGAAAAGATTGTCGCGATTGGTTCCGCTGCGGCAATTTTGCCAACGCTCGCCTACGACGTTGAGGTACGTGACTGCCGTGGCAAATTTATAATGCCAGGCTTCATTGATACGCATATTCACTACGCCCAGACTGACATCATTGCTGCCTATGGTGCGCAATTGCTAGATTGGCTAAATCGCTACGCATTTCCTGAAGAAATGTTGTTTGCTGACGCCCAATACGCTAGAGAAGTAGCGGACTTTTTTATGCGCGAACTCCTCCGCAATGGCACTACTAGCGCGCAGGTGTTTGGTACCGTGCATGCGCAATCGGTGGATGTGCTTTTTGCTGCAGCGGAGCAACGCGGCATGGCCTTGATTGCGGGCAAAGTCATGATGGATCAAAACTGCCCACCGCAATTAGCCGATACCGCAGAATCCAGCTACGCAGATTCGCGTGCGCTTATAGAGCGATGGCATAACAATGGTCGCCTGCGATACGCGGTAACACCTCGATTTGCGCCCACTTCCAGCGATGCACAGCTAAAGAAAGTACAGCAATTGGTGGCGGAATACCCCGATATTTACATGCAAACGCACTTATCGGAAAACGAAGGTGAAGTAGAGTGGGTCGCGCAATTATTCCCGTGGAGTAAAAACTATTTAGATGTTTATGCGCATTATGGACTGCTACGTCCACGCAGCACCTTTGCACATTGCATTCACCTTAGCTCCAGTGAACATGAGGAGCTCGCGAAATCTGGCGCGGCGATTTCTTGCTGCCCTACCTCGAATTTATTTTTAGGTAGCGGGCTATTCAATTTTAAAGCCGCTGAAGCAAGCAACACCAAACTAAGCTTTGGCACCGATGTAGGCGGTGGTAGTAGTTTTAGTATGTTAAGAACCATGCACGAAGCCTATAAAGTAGCCCAATTAAGAGGAGACACGCTCACACCGCTTAAGGCCTTCTACATTGCGACCAAAGGTGCTGCGAAGGCGCTGCACCGCGATGACGAAATAGGCTGCTTATGTATCGGCCAAACCGCAGATTTAATTATCATCGACCCCAAGGCGAGCGAAATTTGCGCAAGACGCATGCAAACGGCGCAGACATTAAGCGAAAAATTATTTATCTTAATGATGCTCGGTGATGATCGTCACGTAGCTCAAACGTGGGTGGCGGGGCAGTGCGTGCACAGGGTGCCCGTAAGCACAGCGTTAAATTAATTTCTGCGAGCGCTACAAACCACTAAATACAGGCATCTTCAAGGTAACTTGTGGCGCTGCCAGTAGTTACTTATTGAGGATTAAAACATCGTTAATTCTTGTATTTGTACTTAATTATAAACGCGAACCTGATAGTGTTTGGCCTACAATTACGTCATTATCGTGGCATAAATGACTTGTTCACATCCCATCACTCGTCCTCAATACTCTCCTGAAAGCAATCACCTCATGTTTGAACATATAAAACTAAAAGATTTTGTAAGCTATGAGCGTCGCCGTTTTTTACAGGCAGGTGCGGCTAGTGCTGCGGCATTAGCGCTAGGGTTACAAACTAAATTGTCGGATGCGCAAACAGCGGGAAATTCGGTCATCGTCATCGGTGCCGGTATTGCGGGCTTGGCGGCAGCGACGAAGCTGCGCGCAGCAGGATTGACTGTGACGGTATTGGAGGCTCGTGGACGCACTGGTGGACGCATTTGGACTGATCGTGCGGTGCTAGGATTTCCATGCGATATGGGTGCGGGTTGGATTCATGGGCCGAGCGCTGATAATCCTGTTACCGATTTAGCCCGACGCGCCAATGCAACAACTTATCTCACTCGCGACGATAGTGCGATCGTATTTGATTCAACTGGTCGTGACGTGAGCACGCAACAGTTTGGTGAAGCCTCTGTTCGCTATCAAAAACTATTAACGGACTTGGATGCGCTTGCCACTCGGCTTGATGCCGATATTTCGGTATGGGAAGGTATTAACCGAATTGATCCGAACCTGCGCACCGATCCTTTCATTATTTATCAGCTCACCGCTTATGGCGAATTTGACGCCGGTGGTGCGGCTGAAAACTTATCAATTTTTAACTGGCGCGGTGGCTCTAAGTTTCCCGGTAAAGATGTGATTTTCCCGAACGGCTATGATGCTGTAACGAATCTAGTTGCACAAGGTATCGACGTACGGCTAAACCAAGTGGTTACACAGATAAACTACAGTGCAAATTCGGTCACGGTCACCACCTCACAAGGCGTATTTACGGGAAGCCATGTGGTGGTAACGTTGCCGCTTGGGGTATTGAAGAGAGGCTCTGTCACCTTTACGCCAGCCTTGCCAAGTGCCTTGCGAGCCTCCATTGATAAAGTGCTCATGGGCACGATTAATAAAGTGTTTTGCCAATTCGATAGTGCATTTTGGCCCACTGACACACAATATTTTGGTTACCATGCACCGGTAAAAGGCCTGTTTGCCTACTGGCTCAGTTACCGCACCTTTAGCCAGATAAACTGCTTGGTAGGTATCGCTATTGGCACTGGTGGCGCCATGATTGATAATATGTCCGATACGCAAGTAACAGCTAGTACTACTGAGGCGCTCAAGGTGATGTTTGGCCCAAACACGCCCGCACCTAAAAAGGTAAATGCTTCGCGTTGGAATATTGATCCCTTTGCCTATGGAGCCTATTCTTATGGCAGCCTCAATACACTGCCAGCAGACTTCACCACCTTAGGCGCGGCTGTAGACAACAAATTATTTTTTGCCGGAGAACATACTTCAACTCTTTACAAAGCCACAGTACACGGTGCCTTTATTTCTGGTAACGATGCGGCAGATAAAATCATTAAGCTCGTTGGCACGGTCGTCACGCCACCTGCCGGTTCGAATTTCACCGGCTTATGGTGGAACGCGCAGGAATCAGGCTGGGGTGTGAATTTCAATCAGCAGGGCGATACCCTGTTCGGTACGCTATTTACATATGCCGCAGACGGTAAAGGGCTGTGGTTAGTAATGTCAGCCGGCACCAAGCAAGCCGATGGCAGTTTTAAAGGTGATCTGTTCCAAACAACGGGAACTGGGTTTGCTGTGGTGCCGTTTGTGCCCTTAACGGGGGCGAGTGTGAAAAAAGTAGGCGAGATGAGGGCTACATTTGCCACGGCCTCTACTGGTACGCTTATTTATGATGTGAATGGCGTTACTGTCACGAAAGCGATTACCCCGCAGCCGTTTGGCACGCTCTCGGTGTGCACCAGCGCCGCAGCGACAACAAACCGCGCAGGCAGTGTGAATTATCAAGATTTATGGTGGAATCCTAATGAATCAGGTTGGGGTGTAAACGTAACGCACCAAGGCAATATTTTGTTTGCGACCTTATTTATATACGATGCTTCCGGCCGCGATATGTGGCTGGTGATGTCAGGTGGAAACAAGCAGGCTGATGGCAGTTTCACCGGTGATTTATTCCGCACAGCAGGCCCTGCCTTTAACGTCACGCCGTTTGTGGGCGTAACCGTAGCCAAAGTGGGCGTGATGACGTTCAGATTCGCGTCGGGCACCGCAGGAACCTTGACCTACAGCGTGGATGGCGCAGAAGTTACTAAAGCGATCCAGCGTCAGGTGTTCGGTAGCCTAGTACCGATTTGTGTGTAAAAGTAGAGCCGCAAAGGTTGAACCGCATAACTGCTGAACCGCATAACGGCTGAACCGCACAAAGGTAAGATATCGCTCATAGCTGCTGATAGTCGTTAGACCTC
>JANMDR010000251.1:0-3211 GCA_031376425.1 Betaproteobacteria bacterium | reverse complement strand
GTGCCGAAGCGGCAAACGCCATAGGCCGACAACAATATGACCTAAACGGCAAGACCCTAGAACACATCCTCGCGCACGGCGTACTAGGCTGTGCGCTGGCGGCAGCGCAAGGCAACGACTGCGCTAGCGGTGCCTTAGGCGCCATGATTGCCGAAGGGGTAGCGCCAGCGGTTGCCGAGCAAGTACGCAACCTATTGCCAAGCTCGCTTTTCAACGCAGGTGTGGCTTCTATCTCTGCGCTCATTGGCGGCGTACTCACGCAAGTAGTAGGCGGGGAGGGCACGACGGCGGTTACGACGGGGGATAACGCGGTACAGAATAATTATTTGACGACAAAACCCGTTAAAGACGCGATGAGGGCACTGGAAAATTGTGTTGATGATCGCTGTAAGGCTGTCTTCGGGCGAGAACTGCTGGAGTTTTCGAAGAGAAATCGCGTAGGGATGGAAAACTGCAAAATTAATCCGGACTCCTGCACGGGGTTGATTGGCAACATACTCGAAACTAGTGCGCTTATTGAGAAGCTGCCGCTACCGAAGGAACAAATAGCGGAACTCCTTAAAATTCAGGATAGCCATCTGAGAGAAATATTGACTCCACCCGGCGGCGGTGGCCTTGCGCGCATACCGTATATTTTAGCTGGCGCTGTAGATCTTGGCGTATCTGCTGTTACAAACTCCATTGGTAGAATTCTTGGTGGTGCATCATCGGTGTTTTATATTCCTGTCGGGGTGGATGCTGCAGTTGCAATTCAGGAGCGTTACAAAGACTTGTTTGGATATGAATTACAAAGTGACGCAGCACAAGATTTGGCTAATGCGTTGGCACCTCATGCTCAAGTGTTAACCGTGCTCTACCGCGACTCACGGAGCGCAGCTGTTGCGCAATATGGGGACGCGGCTGTGACTGCTGCCGAAGTAGTAGTTCAGTCAGGTGTTGAGGTGCTTGGTGTGCTTCAAGCTGGTAGAGCGGTTACTCGCGTTGCGGATAGCTTGCCAGCAGGTAGTATTGTGAGAAATACTTTACTGACGAGTACCGATGATTTTATATACGTTCCTGGCTCAATCGGTACGCCAGGTGCAGCACTGATCCAGCTCCAAGGCGGTTACTTTAAGCTAATTGACGGTACCGTAATAACGACAGTAACCCAAGCGATGCGTGATGCATTTGCAGGCCAAAAATATGTAAACCCATTAACTAATCGACTTACTGCATTTAAAGCTGGAGAGATCCTAGAGGTTGATCATATTTTACCTTCTAAGGAAATAGCAAAACTGGATGGTTTTTTAGACTTAACAAAAGCACAACAAACAGCCATTATGCAGGACACGTTAGGCCTAGGAAATCTGCAGCCTTTGCCTAAGACGTTCAATGCATCTAAGGGCGCGAGCATCAATTGGAGTACCTATGGGTCAGGTAAAAATAAAGTCCAGTTGAATTCAACCTACGTGGCAAATTTAATCCAACGACAAGATGCCTTAAGACTCATCATTCAAAATCAGATTGATATTTTTAAGAAAGCAAATGGAAAATAATGAGTACAGACAAAGATTTTGATTTTGTGTGGGATAGCGGGACAAATGTTCCAGAAAAGGCGCTGACATGGCTGCGCTTAGAACTCGTTAATCGATTAGGTTCATCGGTCACTCAAATGTTTCCCGAATTTGCCAAGGCGTTTCCCCTCACGGCACAAGCGATGGCAGTGCAATGGCCAGCACCAAAACTCTATGGCCGTAACTTCGAGGACAAGATTATAGCTAGGCTAGGTATGATACGAAACGACGCAAATCTATTTTTTGACTGCACTCCATCTTTTAGCGATGTAAGTGGTTCAAGTTTTGATCGTAACAGGCGCATGCTTCCGAAAAAATGGGTGGAACTTTATCGATGGTTTCATTCCTTTCATATCGTGACAGCACCGCAGTGGCTTCTAGGTTGGAAAAATACTCCTACCTCTTGGTCTAATCGGCAAGATATTGCTGGTATTTGTGAATTGACTAATCAACCGAAGAAAGCGGGTAAAAGTTGGGCGGCATCTCATAAAATCAGTGAGCGCTCGTTCTTCGCTAGAATGTGGACCGATGGCGGCGACGTATTATGGCTTGACGAAGAGCGTTGCGATCATAAGGTCTACCACATGCGCAACAACTCTTTTAAGGATATCGTAGTACTTGATAACGCTGATGAAAAGCTAGATATGTACCTAGCTCACATTGTTTCTGGTGGTAGTCCTATAGGCTTTGATTTCCGAGCGCCAATCGCGCCACATCGTATTGCCAATCATGGCGCCAACAAAAGCGACGACGATTCACCGGCAATCATGATTGAAACTCAAGATGCAAAGGCCGCCATTGAGTCGGAAAGCGCTGCATCGTTCGTGCAGCAAAGCGCAACCGTGCAGCCGTTAATAGTTCGCCTTGAACAGTGGCTTAAAGAATATCGCGTTGATTTTTTAGAGCAATTATTGCCACCTGCCACTGACGCTCAATTAGCTGCAATCGAAAAAAAACTTGCGTCCCCCTTGCCAGAATACTTTAAACAATGGCTTCGGTGGCGAAATGGACAAGCGACTAGTTTTTATGCTTCGTTTCATCCGATCACGGCGGAAATGATGATGTCTTCAGATAGCATTCTGTCTACCCTTGAATGCATGGCCGAGATTGTTGGAGTTGGCGATGTACCAGAGTTTTCTTGGAGCGAGTACCTTGTACCGTTCATGGACAATGGCGGCGGAGACTTGACATGTATAGATTGTCGTACAGGAATTATTTATCATCGAAATCATGAAGACTGCGATTTAGATGAGGTTTATCCTTCATTTTCTGCATGGCTCGTTGAGATGGTTGACACGTTGGAACAGAATGGTTCGAAGGGTTGGTCTTTTGATGTGTGAGGTGGTGTGCTATCCACCGTGGACGCGCCACCAAGTACTCGCAACTCAACTGATCTTTAAAATTTTTAATCGCTAAAGCTACATCCGAACTTGCATTCACTAACCTAATTTAGTCCGGCACCGCTACTTTATCTGCACGCGGTCACAATTTGCATTGCACAACCTCGTAACTAATTCTCGCAATCACGACGCGAAAAGAATAATCATGTGATGCTGAAGACGTCCTATTTAGTGGCTGTCCGGAAACCCTAAGAGCCAATAAAGACGGGAGTTTGGCCTGAATTATCTGTGCGAAGAATATGTAAAACGTAAGTTTTT
>JANMDR010000136.1:0-23850 GCA_031376425.1 Betaproteobacteria bacterium | reverse complement strand
AAAGGTGCGCCATATACCGCAGGCGTCGTCAATGAGTGCGCCCCAAAATCAATACTAGCTACAGACAAGGAAAACGATGGGTAGCCAGATTCACCGCTTAAGGGAATCGTTAAAAGCGTTGCGCCTGATGCCGTATTTTTTATCGTAAGTTGTCCACTGGCAGAGCCTGAGCTGGTAGGTGAAAATGTGACGTAAAAAATGCAATTGCCGTAAGGGCTGCAACCGCCAGCCAACGAGAAGCCGGTGCCACTAATTTCTCCACCAATATCGGTTGCGCCACCGGTTTGAACAGATACGCTTTGCATTGCGCTGCCCCCTACAACTACCTTGCCGAACGCAATGCTACTAACATCAGCCGAAACTTGCGCCTGCGCCGGTATTAGCCAAACGCTTAATACCAAAGTTGCGAATAATTGAATGAAGCGGAAAATTACTGTTTGCATGGTTCACCTGTGGATTAGGGTTGCTAACGCTTGATGATGCAGATTGCGGTATAAATTGAATTATGGGCAAAGATAGAATGTTGACTGCGCTACATCAATGGCGCGACGAAACACTTTATGTAAAAACTACAACTTAAGTTGACCACTAATTTTTGGAAGTAGCAATACCATTTGCTACTTTATTTCATAAAGCGGTATCGTCTGAGGTTTTAAAAAAACGCGTTGTAAGACGAGAACGGCAGTTTTTAATGTAAAAAACCGGCAAAAAGCGACCGTTGCATGAAAACAACAGTTACAAATTTATTACTTTTAAAATAGCTACTAAAGCCCAATTTGGATCATTGAAAAAACAGCGCGCAGGTTTATAAAGACCGAATGGTCAGATTTACGTCTCTACGGCGGGGGATGAAGTATTGACCGTGTACTGCTGGCTACACCGATATTACCAGCGCTAAAAAATCACCCACTGCATCAGGAAGTTAATGCCTCCGTTTATACCCGTTTACTCCGCCCACAAAAAACCCAAGAATCCGTAAAATAGGACTTCTTGGGGTATTTGATTGTGCGTAAACCGCTTTAAGCGTAGGTACGTAATTGCCGTGAAAACTGTTGTAGTTGGGCGATTCCTGATGCTTCGGCACGGCGACACCAGTCTTCTAGCTTCGCTACTAACTCATCACCACTCAAGGTTGAGCGTTCCCATAGGGCTGCTAATTCTTGGCGGAAGCGATAGATGGTTTCTAGCACATCGCTGTGTTTTAGGGTTTCAGTTAATGTCGTTTTTTGCTCTACATTTAATTGGTCAGCTTCTAAGCGTAGTAATTGGCGGAAGCCTTTAATCGCGCGGCCTTCACGCATGCTCGCAAGCGTTGGTACACTGCCCGTGGCGCGGATGCGCGTAATTTCATCGGCGCAGGTGGCTTTTAAAGTGCGAGCGTATTTGGTGACGATTTCGTATCTATGGGCAATCACCGCCTGTAATGTTTCGGCATCACACACGGCTTTTTGCATATTAAACCGTGGGCGTGGTGCCACTTTTTTAACCTTCGCTAATTTCAGCGCAGATAAAATTGTGATGTACATCCACCCCATATCAAACTCATACCAACGCATAGAAAAACGCGCTGACGTAGGGAAGGCGTGATGGTTATTATGCAATTCTTCGCCGCCAATCCAAAACCCAACTGGCGTAATGTTTTTGCTCGTATCCGTCACGGTGTAATGACGATAGCCCCAAAAATGGCCGACCCCGTTGATGATACCGGCAGCATGAAACGGAATCCACGCCATTTGAAACGCCCAAATAGTTGCGCCAATTGGGCCAAAAAGCAGTACATCAACAAAGAGCATAATGCCTGCGCCCTGCCAGCTAAAACGCGAATACACATTGCGCTCCATCCAGTCATCTGGTGTGCCATGACCGTATTTTTCCATTGTTTCCGCATTGCGCGATTCATCACGGTAAAGCTCGGTTCCGGAGAACACCACGCGCTTAATGCCGTAATGTTGCGGCGAATGCGGATCTTCAGCGGTTTCGCACTTAGCGTGGTGCTTGCGATGGATGGCTACCCATTCTTTAGTGACCATGCCGGTTGAAAGCCACAGCCAAAAACGGAAGGGGTGGGTAATCAGAGGATGCATATCTAGCCCGCGGTGCGCTTGGCTACGATGCAAATACAAGGTAACAGCAGCAATCGTAATTTGGGCAAATACCAAACCAACCACTAAATAGCCCCACCAAGGCAGGTCAATTAAGCCGGTTGCAAGTGAAGGTGATGCGTTCATTAAATTATCCTAGATAAAAGGGAGAGCAATGCGGGTAGTTAAACCCACTTATTTTGCCATTTCGGTAGTCTACGCCAGTGGTGGCAGCTTGCAAGGGTTTAGCGGAGCGGGACACAAATAAACTAAGCTTCAGTTAAGCTAACGATGCCGTCGCTTTAGTGAAAATTAGCCAACTTCGCCTAAAATGGTGGCAATATACTGCTTAAATTGGGTTATTTACGTCAATTACAACGGTAGAAATCGTCAATTGCTCACCGGTTTTCAACCGTTTTTGCATTATTTTTAATCGTTGCGGCAATAACCCCACGCAAAATAGCCACTTCTTCACGCTCTAACTTTGCCCGTACAAAAAGCCGCCGTAGGCGCAACATCAGGCGTTTTGGTTTTTCTGGGTCTAGAAATTCGGTCGCAATAAGGTGCTGTTCAAGATGCGCATATAGCGCTTCAAGCTCTGCATTAGTGGCAGCTTCACGTTGCGGTTCAGCTTCTAACTTAAATAATGCCGCCGCCATCGATAATTCATAGGCTGCCAATTGCACCGCTTGGGCGACATTCAGCGAGCCATAATCAGGATTAGTTGGCACAGTCGCAATTAGCTGACAGCACGCCGTTTCTTCATTCGATAATCCAAAACTTTCATTACCAAACACGATGGCTACAGGGCCATTCGCGGATTCTTGCAAAGCGCGCGCGGCAGCCTCACGTAACGACAACACGGGATGCGATAAATCCCGTGGCCTTGCCGTCATGGCGATGGCAAATACTGTTGGCGCTAGTGCTGCTTCCAGCGTTGGCACAACCTGTGCCGCATTCAATACATCAGCAGCGCCCGAAGCCAATGCGGTGGCCTCGGCATGTGGAAAAATTTTCGGCGCTACTAATACTAGCTGGTTGAATCCCATGGTTTTAATCGCACGTGCGGCGCTACCAATATTGCCTGGGTGGGAGGTGCGCGACATGACGAAGTGCAGGCGCTGCTGAATATTCATTGCTATTCTCTTTCGATTTAGACCTTTTTGCGCATTACCAAACCTACATCCTAATGCCCAGATACCTAATACCCCACTACAGCCCCATCACTGCGCGGATCAAATCCGCCACTAATGGTGCCATTTGCATGCGCAACTAGCGCACCGGCGTGGCCTACGGATTCATCAAAATCTGCGAGCCATTCCACATCATGCCCGCGTGCCACCAAAGCATCGAATACCTCTTGGCTGTAGCGCTTCTCAATTTTCAATGTATCACTTGGGTTGCCCCATGAACGCCCCAATAACCAACGCGGCGCGGCAATCGCGTCTTGGGGATGCATGCCAAAATAGGCGATGCGCAAAAATACTGCAGCTTGCGTCTGCGGTTGACCATCGCCGCCCATCGTGCCATAGGGCATCACCTTACCGTCGTCAAAATGCGCTAAGGCGGGGTTTAAGGTGTGAAATGGTTGCTTATCGGGCGCTAAACGCAAAATCGACTTTTCGTCCATAGAGAAACTTGCACCTCGATTTTGCCAATTGATGCCTGTTTCAGGCAGCACAATTCCACTACCAAATTCATGATAAATACTTTGAATGAAACTCACCGCGCAGCCTTTAGAATCAACAGCCCCCATCCAAACGGTGTCGCCGGGCTGGCTCTTTTTGCCCCACGGGGCTGCCATATCTAGTTTAATTTTAGCGGCCAAGGTGCTCACCACATCATTTTCTAATAGATGCGGTGCAGCAATCTGCATATAGAGCGGATCAGTAATGTATTTATCGCGCATGGCAAAGGCCAGCTTTGTAGCCTCTACTACCACGTGAATGGTGTCGGCGTTGTCGGCGCGAAAACGGCTCAGGCCATGCTTTTCAAACACACGCTCAACAATCGCTAAAATTAGCATTGAAATCACGCCTTGCGTAGGCGGTGTCATATTAAAAATAGTCGCGCGAGCGGCTGTGCGATTCAATCTTAACTGCAATGGGTCTACCATTTTTGCGCGATGCACCAATAAGTCTTGGCGCGTTAACAAACCACCGATTTTAGCGAAGTCGTTGGCAATACTCACGCTAATATCGCCGGTATAAAAATCGCCTAAACCAGCACGCGATAATTGCTCCAAGGTGGCTGCCAGCCGAGGCATTGCAAAGCGTTCCCCAGTTTTGGGTGGTACTTTGTTACCATCACGTTCAACCAAAAACGCATCACTAAAACCCGTTTGGGGCAATAACTCAGCCTGCTTTGCAGATGTGGCTGCAAATTGACTGCGCGTAACCGTAATGCCCGTAGCCGCTAAATTTATTGCCGGTTCAAGCAAGGCCGATAGCGGCATTGAGCCACCCCAATATTGCGCTAGTTCTAACGCCGCCTGCCACCCAGAAACCGTGCCAGCAACCGTATTTGCCGCGTATACGCCACGTGTGGGCACGGCATCCAAGCCTGCTTCTTTATAGCGCTGCATCGTCACGCTAGAAAATGATCGCCCACAGGCATCAATAGCACGCGGCGCATTTTTGCCGGATTCATGGATGAGCCAAAACGCATCACCGCCAATGGCCGTCATGTGCGGATACACCACCGCAATCGCTGCAGCCGCAGCCACCATGGCTTCAATGGCGTTACCGCCCTCCTTCAAAATCCCACAAGCAATTTCAGCCGCCTGAAAGTGAGGCGCAACGACTGCACCAGATTTATACAAAGCCATGAGACAACCTTTAAAAATTCGTTTGTGTGATTTTACTCGTTTGATCGTTTGCATACGCCTTCGTATACCAAACAGGGACGATGTGATACATTATGTTATTCATTTTTGCAAACGAAAGACGAATATGACCGATCGTACTCTGTCCACAACTGCACGCAACGCCATTCACAATTTTACGCACTACGCCGCGTTAGTTGATGCTGGCGCAGAGATAATAATTACCCGACGCGGTCGCGCTCCTCTCAAGCTCGTGCGCGCCAATGCGTCGCCCTCAAAAGAGGTGCGCGATGAAAAACTAGCGCTTGCCCTCTCTTTTCGATTATCCAAGCCCTATCCCGGTAAATTCAAACGCGAAGATGCCTATAAGTGATGGATTCGCTCGACACCAATATTCTTGTCTATGCCACCGACGAGTCAGATCCACCAAAACATGCTGCCGCGCGAAAATTATTGGAACGCGCAATAAAAGTCGGCTGGCCTATTGCTGCACAAGTCTACGGTGAATATTATTCGGTAGTCACTCGCAAAAAAATAGCGTCTCGACCCGCTGCCCGCGCGGTCATCGAGGCGTGGGCTACATACATGCCGCCCTTACCGTCCTCAATCACCGCTCACACTGCAGCGTTGCAACTTGCTACTGAAAAACAGGTGCAGTATTGGGATGCACTCATCATTGCCGTGTGTGCGGAGCACGGTATAAAACAGCTTTACACCGAAGACCTACCTTCATCACCGAAGTTGTTAGGTGTCAAATGCACAGCACCTTGGTAATTTAGCGGGCTTGCGACCATTGCACAAATATCCGCCGAAACCTGTGAATACCATATCACTCAACGACCTCTGTAGCCAGAGGAAATCGCTGCGTATTTAAACACAACGCTCCCCAAAGCGTTGGCATTGTTCGAGTTTGATCTAAGTTTTGTGCTCAAACGCCTAACATCGGCATTGCAATACTCATTCGAGAGCTCGATTAATGATGCCGAAAAAAAACTTAACGTAGCATCGCGCCTTTTGCTGCCATGCAAGCGTCCAATTCAACCCGCATGGCCGCCGCTTGTTCACGCAACCGTGTTGAACTCGACTTATCCCATGATTGTTCGTAACGCGAGACCATGACTGCATTGACTGATACCCCGCTTATCTTCTTCTCTCTCGCCTCAAAGTCACAAGCTTGCTTTGCGGCTATTAATTCTTGTTCTTTCAACGGTTTACTCGTGCTATCGACCCAAACTTTCGTATGGGCGCAGCCCGCAACCATCAAGACTAAACACATCAATCTAACTTGCATTTTTACTCCTATTTTTTTGACTGCCGAACAATTAGGATATTCATCACATATTGCAAAGTCAAGCGCCACAGGAGTCACTCACCACCACTTCTGCAACCACTCAAAAATTAAAGGATAATCGGCAATCCCTTTCCCACTACATATGCCACAACCTTACCCTTTATCCTACTCCATGAATGTATTTTACGAAGAAGACGGCGGCTTTAAAGTTGGCCATTTAATGAGTGAGGCACAGGCCAACGCTCAAATTGAATCTGCTACCGGCAAGCGCAGCAAAGTAAAAAGTAGCGCTATCTTGCTCCGCTTTGAATCGCCGAGCATGACCGAATTTATGCCACAAGCACAAGCGCTAACAGCTGAACATGACGTGCCGTTTCTGTGGGAAGTGTGTGGCACAGAGGATTTTAGTGCTGAAGCCTTGGCAGCAGACTATATTGGCCGCAAACCCACCGCAGTAGAAATTGCCGCTGTTGCCCTTACTTTGCATCAATCGCCAATGTATTTTTATAAGCGCGGCAAAGGCATATACAAAGGCGCACCAAAAGAAAATTTAGAAGCGGCATTGGCGAGTGTAGAACGGAAAAAGCGCGAGGCTAGCCAGACAGACGCTTGGATTAAGCAGCTTTGCGAAGGCATCTTGCCCGCTGAAATGCGCTCGCAAATGAATATGATTTTGTATAAACCAGACCGCAATACGCTAATCGTCAAAGCCGCGGAACAGGCCGCATTGCAGAGTAACAAAAAAATTGAGCAGCTGTTTTTTGAAGCCGGTGCCTGGCCTGAATCACAGAACGCGCCTTATGAGTATCATCTAGGTAAATTTTTGGCTGATTATTTTCCTAAAGGTCGCGTACCAACTGGCGCTTTTAGTTGCGCCATTCCTACAGATTTAGTCAATGCCAAGGTAGCTGCGTTCAGCATTGATGACGCCAACACCACCGAAATTGATGATGCGTTTTCGGTCACTAAACTAGCCGACGGTAATTGGCAAATCGGCATTCATATCGCCGCACCCGCTTTATGTTTTGCACCAGATAGCGCACTGGAAGCGCTTGCGCACGACCGATTATCCACCGTGTATTTCCCCGGCGACAAAATTACGATGCTGCCCGAATCAGCCATTGCTGCTGCCACCTTAAAGGAAGGTACAAGTTGCCCCGCAGTCAGCCTTTATGCGGTGTTTGCGGCAGATACCTTGGCGCTAATTTCAAACCATTCGGCAATTGAACAAGTAACTATTGCAGCCAACCTGCGTATCGGTGAGCTAGAAACACGATTTACAAAAGACGCGCTTGAAAGCGGCGTCATTGCAGGCGCTTATGGCACTGAATTGCTATTGCTGCACGGCATTGCCAAACAGCTAATGGCGCTGCGCGGTAAGGCCGAAGATAAGCAAGATCGGGTGGATTACAACTTCGATATCAAAGACAGTAAAGTGATCATCACCTCACGCCAACGCGGTAATCCTATTGATACCGTCGTTTCAGAATTCATGATTTTTGCTAATGCCACGTGGGGAAAATTGCTGGCCGATAATGGTGTTGCCGCGATTTATCGCGCCCAAGCAAATATGAAAACCCGAATGACCTTAGACGCTATGCCGCATGAAGGCTTGGGTGTGGCGCAATACGCATGGAGTAGCTCGCCCTTACGGCGCGCGGTTGATTTACTAAACCAACGCCAGCTCATTAGCCACCTACGCGGCGAAACTCCGCTTTACCCAAAGCGCAGCCCCGCATTAAATGAACTAGCCAGAACCTTCGATTTAACCTATACCGCCTACAATGATTTTCAAACCAACCTAGAACGTTTCTGGTGCATGCGCTATTTGCAGCAAGAACACATTGAAAGTTTTGAAGCCACTGTCGTTCGCGATGAAGTGATGCGCGCTGCAAACTTACCGCTCATCTTCAAACTAGATAAAAGCCCCAACCTACCCAGCAGAACGCCAGCGCGCGTGCAAGTAGGTGCGATTAATTATTGGGCTATTGAGGGCGTATTTACGTTTGTGGAATCGTCGGCACCAATGGCGGAAGTAGCGGCCACGGCTGAATCCACCACCTTAGTATCAGACAGCACCTTGGAAACGCCCGTCGTTGGAGTGCCACAGGCATCACATGATCCCTTGGAAGAAAATAGGGAATCGTCAACTTAATTATTGGTTTTAAATCAATGCCTATACATCCAAAAATAACTCCCAAGAAATATGGCTAATAAATTTTAGCCAAAACTACCGATACAGCGCCTGCTCCAAACGCGGCATTAGCCACGTCATTAACTTCTCGCGTCCTACATCATTTTGATGGAAAAGATCGCCAAAGCTGGCACAATCGGACCGCAAATTTGCACTGATCGCGCTGGGAAAATCCAGCACCGTAGTTGCATCAATCAAGGTGATATCACCGCTGTTAACTAAGGGTTGTAGCACCTCTAGCGCCAGAGCATGTTGGCCAGTAGCCATGGGCGGTTGCGTCCACAAATGGTGTGTGGGTAATAGCACCACCACTGTTTTACCAGGCCATGTTTTACGCGACAAACTTTCACTCACCAATTTTTGTGCGAGCAACACTTCTGGCATATGGGGATTTGCTGATAAATCACCACCGGGTGCTTTGCCGAACTGTGTTTGCCAATCTGCGCACAAACGCTTTGCACCGATAGCGCCATGGTTTAGCGCGGTACTTGGTAATATAGTTGCCGGCGTTTCTGCAGCGCAGCTGGCTACGGTTGCCGTATCCACTTGGCAAACATTTTGCGCCACTTGCGTGTTCATTGCACGATTAAAACTGCCCGGATTCTTTAGCGCGTTCAGGCGCTGTTTTGGGGCAAATACGGCATCCCGTATATCTTGGCGATAACGCCATAACGCTGAAACTGCACCCCAAGTATAGCTATCCGTTTTCAACGGCAGCCGTTGTTGCAACCGCTCTCCATCAATACTCGCGTGCATAGGCGCCACAATACCAAGTTCATATTCACCATTTGCTGCCCAAACAAAATCAACTATCGATAGCGCCACCACACGGTTCTTAACATCTCGGCGATTCTGTTTTAACCAACTGCTTACTGTATCAATAGTGAGCATATGCGCACCCGGCATGGCAAAACTTAAATGGCGCTGCCCATATTTTTGCGCCAGTGCTGCCAACGCAACATGATCCAGTGCATATTCTGGGCGCGAACTACCCAAGGTAACCGTATCCACAGCGGCGTCGCCTTGCGGGCTCCATGCCGCTAAGGCACGCACGGTCGTGCCGGCGTGGGAATTGGGTAGCGTAAAGCGGTTCCACGTACCAAAACGCAATACTGCTTCGACCGTCGCCAACAGCAGGATCACCAATAAAAAACGCGTTGCCAAGGCCTTAAACATAGACTTTAAACATATGCATTCAACATAATCAAAACTGGAAATAAATGAAAGGTGCTGTACGGGCAGGTGCCAATGTTACGAGTGCCAAAAATGCCGTGCTTACCAATACTGCAAAAACAACTGCACCTGAATTGGCTAATTTATCTTTGATCGCGAATCGCCGCGCGACGAACTGGTACACAAGCAATGCAAACACCGCGAACACCGCGCTTTGTAAGCCCGCAAGATTACTTGGCAGCTCGGCAATGCGGGCGATCATCGCCGTGCTGGCGGCAAATGTTGGTGCTCTAAAAAATATCCATGCGAAGCATACTAAATGAAACGTCAACGCCCAACGAAAACCGTTTACTAGCCAATTTGCAGATGGTTTATCCCAACCAAGCGCCCGCTCAACACCCAAATACAAACCGTGTAAGGCACCCCAAATCACGAAATTCCACGAGGCACCATGCCACAAACCGCCTAGCAACATTGTTGCCCCCAAATTAACATAGGTACGCAAACCGCTAATGCGGTTACCGCCCAAGGCGATGTATAAATAGTCGCGCAGCCACCGTGATAAGGTCATATGCCAACGTCGCCAAAAGTCTTGAAGTGTTATTGCGGCATAAGGATAATCAAAGTTTTTAGGAAAGCGAAATCCCAACAATAGTGCAACACCTATTGCAATATCGGTATAGCCCGAAAAATCAAAATAGATTTGCGCCGCAAACGCGTATACCGCGGCGAGCACCATGCTCGGCGCATATTGAGCCGGATTTAGCCATACAGCATCAAAAGATTCCGCTAAATTATCCGCACACACCACTTTTTTTACCATGCCAAGGGTGATTAATATCAGCGCATATTGCACATCGCGCAACACCAGCGCTTTTGGAAAATCAAGCTCCTGAAAAAATTCCTTAGCTCGCACGATAGGGCCGGCGAGTAGTTGCGGGAAAAACGCAATGTAGAGCGCGTAATCGAGCAAATTACGTCTTGCTGGCATTTCTTTACGGTACACATCAATGGTGTAGCTCATGGCCTGAAAGGTAAAAAACGAAATACCGACTGGCAGCACAATATCTAATGCAGAAAACTGCAAGGACGCGCCAGCAGCAGTCAACCCTGCATTAAAACTTAGAATCAAAAAATTAGCGTATTTGAAAAACGCCAATAAGCCAAGATTGGCTACGATGGAAATCAGTAAATAGCGCTTCGGTTTAGCACTACGATCAATGGCCAGCGCCAACGCAAAATCGACCAAGGTGGAAGCGACAATTAAGCTGCAATACACCCAGCTCCATTGCCCATAAAAGAAATAACTCGCCGCCAGCACCAAAATACGCCATGTACGGCTGTACTTAGACAGTGGCGCTGCCAATAACAAAATGGCAGCAAAGAATATGAAGAATGACCAGGAATTGAAAAGCACAGTAGCGCGTTATAGTTATAAAAATGAGGCGCAGCAAATAAAAGATCTCTGCTGCATTATGCCTGACTCTCTAAGTTGTAGCCAAAACAGCGCTTTAGTGCACCGTGGAGATGTCCTAAAACAGGGCATTTCCAGCCTATTATTTCGCCTTAAAACGAGCGAATAATATGCTGTTGGCGGCGCGATACAGGCAATCTCTCATCAAGGCCGCGGACAACCGCTACCCAGTGCGACGCGTCTTGACCATCTTCTGCAGTTTCTACCACGCGCTCAAAACCGGCAATGGCTTTGGTGGCAACTAGGCTATTACGGTGTAGGCGCGTGAAGATATTGGGGAAGGCTTCTTCTAGTTTGGTGAGCGATTCTTCGTACAAATATTCGCGCGCTGCTGTGCGCACAGTCACATATTTTTGTTCGGCTTTTAAGTAAAGCACATCCTCAAGCGGAACAAATGCCACTTTGCCGCGCTCATGAATCGATAAGAAGCGTCTTGCCGGTGGTGCGGCTTGGGCAATGGCTTTGGCTTGACTTGGATTTAAGACTTCGGCCTTTTTTAAGGCCGCTAAAAGCCGATCAGCGCGGTAGGGTTTGAGCAAGTAATCAACTGCAGAAAGCTCAAAGGCTTTTACTGCATGGGCGTCAAAAGCAGTGGAAAAGATTATTTTGGGGCGCTTTACTGTTTCCGGTAGTGCAGCTATCTGCATGGCGGCTTCAATACCGTCCATCACGGGCATCCGAATATCAAGAATGACGATATCAACATCGCCCTGCGTAATTTGCTCTAGTGCTTCTACGCCGTTGCCCGCTTCGCCCACTACGGTGAGGGGGAAATCCACGCGACAATCATCGAGCAAGTCTAATAAACGGCGACGGGCGGGTGCTTCGTCGTCCACAATGAGGATTTTTGTAGTCATAACATTAACACCATCGCGTCTTTTTTATTATTCATACCGTTTGCTCGTTGATAATGGGTAGGCTGATTTCCACTTCATATCGCGAGGCGATTACCCTAGCATTAAGCGAAGCTTCCGCATCGAAGTGTAGTTGTAATCGTTCGCGAATATTTTTGATCGCCATTTTATTCCCACCGCTATGCGTTGGCGCTAAATCAATTTGGTAGGGGTTAGAAAGGATGATATTTAGCACTTTCCCCTTGGTGCTGACATCAATTTTTAGCACACCCGCTTCATTATTGATCGACATCATGGGTTCAATACCATGATAGACCGCATTTTCAATAAGCGGCTGCAGCATGAGTGGTGGCACCAATGGATCAATGGCCTGATGCTGAAGATTCCATTCAACTTTTAGTCGGTCGCCAAGCCTAATCTGTTCAATTTCAAGATAACGTCGACACAGCGCAATTTCATCTGAAAGCGGCGTCAAGCGCCGATTATCTGCCATGAGCACCCTGAATAATTCAGCCATATCCTCCAGCATGCGTTCGGCACGCTTGGGTTCATGACGGATGAGCGACAGCACTGCGTTGATACTATTGAATAAAAAATGGGGGCGAATGCGTGATTGCAGGGCTTGCAGCCTCGCTTCAGCCAAAGCGGGCGAAAGCTCACGGGCGCGAAGGTTAAAATAAATGAGTACGCAGGCAGTAGTAAAAATAAACAAGGTAATGAACTGCCAAGCGGCCACGGCGGAAAGATCACCAGAAAATACATTTTTATACTCGCCGATTAGCCAAAAAGTCAGCCACGCAATGAGCGCTTCTACGACTAAAAACAACACTAATTCCGCCCGCGCACTCATGCGGACGAATAAACGCCGCAAAGCACATGAGGCCAGTAGGCTCAGCATCAGCGGCGGCTGTACATAAATTGAGATGGTAAGCAGTTGCGGCCAAACATCACTGAGCGTTTGCGCGCGCAAAACCCCTGCTGCCAAGCAAAGTATGCTGACCAACAGCAATAATTGCAGCATCACGCCTAAATTGCAAAAATTAGGCAGGTGCCGTGTTGCATCATGGGCGCGGGTAGCAGAATTAGTTTGATTTATACTCATCACATTCCTATTTTGCGCGAAAGAACCACTTTGAATCAATCTACTTCTGCACCAAAGGCGTTTTCTGGCCGTTTATCTGAACCTGTGACCAAGTTGGTCGCTCGTTTTACGGCCTCCGTCAGTTTTGACCAGCGCATGGCTAAACAAGATATACGCGGCTCCCTCGCACATGCCCAGATGCTCATGGAAGTGGGCGTTATTAGCGCCCAAGACTTTGCCGATATTACGCGCGGCATGGCGCAAATAGCCGCAGAAATTGAAAATGGCAGCTTTATATGGCGCGAGGAGCTTGAAGACGTACATATGAATATTGAGTCTCGCCTCATTGCTTTGGTAGGTGATGCAGGTAAGCGTATGCATACGGGTCGCTCGCGTAACGACCAAGTAGCGACTGATATTCGGCTGTGGTTGCGCGATGAAATCGATGAAATCATCAAGCAGTTGCGCGTAGCGCAATTAGCGCTGGTAGGTTTGGCAGAATCTAACGCCGACACCATCATGCCAGGCTACACCCACCTTCAGGTGGCCCAGCCGATCACGTTTGGGCATCATATGATGGCTTATGTGGAAATGCTGGCGCGGGATGAATCGCGCATGATGGATTGCCGGACACGGATGAACAGTAGCCCTTTGGGTGCCGCCGCTCTGGCTGGCACCAGTTACCCGATAAATCGGGAAAGAACCGCGCAATTGCTGGATTTTGCCACGGTGTGCGAGAATTCACTAGATGCTGTTTCTGACCGCGATTTTGCGATTGAGTTTGTTAGTGCGGCTTCAACTTGCATGATGCATTTATCGCGTTTTTCAGAAGAATTGATTATTTGGATGAGCCAAAACGTCGGCTTTATTAGCTTGCCTGATCGATTTTGCTACTCCTCGTCCATCATGCCGCAAAAGAAAAATCCCGATGTGCCCGAGCTTATTCGCGGCAAATCTGGCCGCGTAATGGGGCATTTGATGGCGCTATTGGTGTTGATGAAAGCCCAACCGCTCACCTACAACAAAGATAATCAAGAAGATAAAGAGCCTCTTTTTGATACTGCAGACACATTGCGCGATTGTTTAACCCTAATGGCCGACATGGCGGGCGCGATCATAGTTAAACCCGAGGCGATGAAGCGGACAGCTAGCCGTGGTTACGCTACCGCGACCGATATGGCCGATTATTTGGTCAAAAAGGGCTTGGCCTTCCGCGATGCGCACGAGGCCGTGGCGCGTGCCGTACGAGCTGGGGAGGAGGCAGGAAAAGATCTAGCCGAGCTACCGCTAGCAACTTTACAAAACTTTTCGCCGCTGGTGGCCGAAGATGTTTATGCCGTATTGGCTTTGGAAGGTTCCGTTGCCAGCCGTAATCATATTGGCGGTACAGCACCCGCGCAGGTGCGAGCGGCGGTGGCGCGGGCTAAGGCAAGGCTGGCCTAGCGCTAATGTTAGTCTGGCTACTCTTGGCCTATTGAACCTTTTGGTGCATATAGCCAGCAGATTTTACGTGTTTCAGGGCCGGATAATCTATCACCCATAAACCCGCAGCGCGTCGCACGGGCGGAAAGCCGTTCAAAATGCGCACAATGCACGCAGGTTCCGAACCGCTCGCCTTGTTGTTCTTCTTGTAGGGTATGCAAGGCTTCCCGAAGCGCAGATACCGCATTACGAATGCGGTTGGGGCTGATATTGCGGGTAGCTTGCGACCACGCTTGCTGCGGCTCAATTTCCGCCAAATAGCTTTCGCCCTGCATAGAAAGCCGTAACCGCACCACTCTGCGGTCCACGTCATCTTGGTAGCGTTCCACTAAACCGCGCCGGTCGAGCAACAATAGGCTCTGCGATACCGTGCCCTTGGTAAGCCCTAAATATTCTGTTAGTGCCTGAGGCGTATTGGAGTAGCGATTGGCATGCGCTAGGTAAATCAAAGCATGCATATGCACTGGCTGCAACTGCATTTGTGCAGAAGCACGGCGCATTTGCGCCCGCATGAGGTTGCCTAGGCGCTCAACCAATTCCAGCAATACGATGGGGCTTTTATCCATTTTTTATTGACTTGTAGAGGCGCTTAGAGGGAGATGCGCACAAATAGTATCGACTCAATACTAACAAAACCACAAATGCTCCAGACATAATTTAGTATCGAATCAATACTACATTAATTCCAGTTCTATTTGATGTGAATAATTGCAAAACCAAGGTGCTGCTTTTCACAGTATTCTTGCGCGGCTTTACAACGATGTAGCACCTGCTAATACCTATCTTGCTATCGTTTTTTTACATTGCTAGCAAGGCGACTTTACGCCAAAATCCACTGCAATTTAGCTATAGAGAGAGCTCCAAGTTGAACCCGCTTTGCTCGGCCAATACGCGCCCCAATAATTCTTCTAACAGCTCATTACTTCTCGTATCGCGCCAACCGTCGTCAGCCTTACGAAAATGAAAGCCACCGGCGCGTGCGGCGACCCAAATCTCTTGCAGAGGCGCTTGACGGTTGATAATAATTTTGCCACCCGCCCCACAATCGATAGTGAGAATGCCCGACTGGGATTCATAATCAAAAGGCGCGTCACGCTGAAACGCCTCCTCAAGCTGACCTTCTAGTTGCGCGATAACATTATCAACCGCCTGCTGATAGACGCTTTCAGAAACAAAAATAGCGGCTTTGACGGGGGTGTTAGGCTGGGGAGCAGGGTGTTGGGTAGGGGCTTTAGTGGTACTCATAGCGTGGTAACATCTCTCTCAAAATTTGCGGTTAATCTATCTGCCGCGCACGTTTAATTCACTGTCAGCGAGGTTTTAAAATATGCCAATCCATGAATCTAATAGCCGCAGTTTACGCCCTTTATGTGCCCAAACCGCTGACAACATCACTGGTAAGTTCGCACTTTGTTTTGCTATTTTTACTGCTGCAAGCATACTGGGAGGCTGTGGGCAAAAAGGTGATTTACGCCCTGCAACGCCAAAGCCCCCTGCACTATTTTCAGCTTCTACTATCATAACGCCTAACTAATAAAGCCTAATATGAGCGCTCCTACTTCCCCACCCACCCCGCAAATTATTGAAACCACAGCGCTTCTAAGCAGCTTTGCGCTCAGCCGTCGCGACCATGCACTGTGGATGGAAAACGTTAGCTTAGACACTATTGCGCAAGAGCATGGCACACCCGTTTATGTGTACTCGCGCGCCGCCCTCACCGCCAACTTCAACGCCCTCAATGATGCCATTGGCAATGCCCGCAAAGCCTTAAATATAGGCCATCCTCATCTAATTTGCTATGCAGTAAAAGCAAATTCTAACTTGGCCATTTTGAATCTTTTTGCGCGTTTGGGTGCAGGCTTTGATTTAGTTTCCGGTGGTGAATTAGCGCGGGTATTGGCTGCCGGTGGCGATGCCCGCAAAGTTGTTTTTTCAGGTGTAGGCAAGACTGAAGTGGAGATGCGCGCCGCCCTATCAGCAGGCATAAAGTGCTTCAATGTGGAATCTATTCCTGAGCTTTCGCGCCTTAACCGCGTAGCCGGTGAGCTTGGTGTGAAAGCGCCGATTTCGCTGCGGGTAAACCCGAACGTAGACGCTAAAACCCATCCCTATATCTCCACCGGACTCTCAGAAAACAAGTTCGGCATTGCCCACGACCACGCACTAGATACTTATAAGCGTGCGGCCGATATGGCTAATTTGGAGATTCATGGCATTGACTGCCATATCGGTTCGCAGCTGCTCGATTTAGCGCCTTTGGTTGAGGGAATGGAGCGTTTAATTGAGCTCGTTGATGCCTTATACAGTGCTGGAATTAAGCTATCCCATGTTTGCCCTGGCGGTGGCATTGGCATTAGTTATCAAGGTGAAGCAGCGCCTGATTTAGGCGGCTACGCACTAGCGTTAGCGCGTGCGCAAGGCAATCGCCCCTTAGAACTGTTGTTAGAACCGGGTCGCTCAATGGTAGGCAATGCTGGTGTGCTGGTAACGAAAATAGAGCACGTTAAAACCAACCCAACCAAGAGCTTTGTGGTGGTGGATGCCGCGATGAACGACCTCATCCGGCCAGCTTTATACAGCGCCTATCACGAGGTATTGCGTGTGAATGATAGCGCCGCCCACGCTAGCTTTACCTGTGATGTGGTGGGGCCAATTTGCGAGTCTTCCGACTTTCTAGCGCAAGGCAGAAAGCTTGGCTGCGCCGAGGGCGAACTGCTGGCCGTCGCCAGCACGGGTGCCTACGCCATGACCATGGCTTCAAACTACAACACCCGTCCACGTGGTGCAGAGATTATGGTGGATGGTGCGACTGCGCATGTGATTCGCCCGCGTGAAAATGTGCCCGACCTATTTGCAAGTGAACGTTGCTTACCTACCGACAAATAATTAGTATCGAATCGCTACTAATTTAAAAGCATGCGTGCAAATATGTTAGCTTGACATGCATAAAAAGCTGCGCTAGTAAAAACTTCTGTAATAGAATCCATATACCAAGAACTCACTAAATTTATTTTTCATAAAGTAATTTAGTGAGTGCGATCAACGTAATGCGTTTAGCGAAACAGCAGCAAACTTGAATCAGTCGCTAAATTCAAAACATTGAATCGACTATTTGATCCGAACGAATGTCTTGGTAACGCAGATCGTTGTGGCATGGCAATAACGCCAATGCACCTTCAGTTCACGTTCACATCAAGTAATTCGGTCTAACTATCGAAAGGATTTTCACATCATGGTCGCAGCTAAAAAACCAGCAGCAAAAAAACCAGTAGCAGCTAAGAAACCAGTTGCAGCAAAAAAACCAGCAGCAGCAAAGAAGCCAGCAGCAGCAAAAAAACCAGCAGCGAAGAAACCAGCCGCTAAAAAGCCAGTTGCTAAGAAACCAGTTGCAGCAAAAAAACCAGCAGCGAAGAAACCAGCTGCTAAGAAGCCAGTAGCTAAAAAACCAGCAGCCAAAAAGCCTGCTGCTAAAAAGCCAGCTGCCAAGAAACCAGCTGCTAAAGCACCGGCTAAAAAACCTGCTGCTAAACCAGCTGCTAAAGCACCAGCTAAGAAGCCAGCCGCTAAGCCAGCCGCTAAAAAGCCAGCTGCTAAGCCTGCCGCTAAAAAGCCTGTCGTCGCTGCAAAGCCAACTGTTGCACCAGTGATCACTCCGTTGATCAAGCCAATGTCTTAATTTTTATTGGTTTGCAAGATCAGCCACTGCCGTCATTGAAGCATTTGACGTTTTTGGTTGGCAGTTGAAAACAAAAAACCCGTGTCCGCCAGATAATGACGTTCACGGGTTTTTTTCATTAGAGTGCCGCCTAATAAAAAACTAATTTAGCGCTTACGGCCTTGTCACCTACTCATCAGGCCCTTACGGGTTTGCACAATCAACGACCATACGCTAAACACGGTAAGAATATAAAGCACCGGAACCAAAACGATTAAATCGAGCCGGAAACCAGAGGCTATGGCTGCGACAAATTGCATTTGTTGCTCATAGAGCACAAAAATCAGCCATAACAATCCCGTAAAAATACCGGGCTCACGGGCGCTTTGTGCCGATACAGGCGCTTTATTCAACCATAAATTGATTAGCGCCCAAATAATCAGCATGGCCGCAAAAGCAACCACCGCCCATACAGATTTTTGAATCAACCAGCTTGGAAACGTAAATAGCAGCATTGTAAAGTTCAACCTAAACCAAAAAGATCGTAGCCAAGCCTAAGAAAATAAAAAAGCCCATGCTATCCGTAGTGGCGGTGAGCAAAACGCCTGAGCCAAATGCGGGATCGCGGCCAATGCGATCTAAATACAAGGGATACCCCATTCCAGCCGTGGCTGCTACGACTAAATTTAGAAACATCGCCGCCCACATTACTAAGCCAAGCGCGACGTTGTTATATAAAAAATAAGCTAATAGCCCTACCAAACTCCCCCAAACAACACCATTAATGGTGGCGATGGCGAGCTCTTTAAACACTAAGCGGCGCACGCTGGCGCGGTTTACTTGGCCCAATGCCAAGGCGCGAATAAGCAGGGTAGTAGTCTGGTTACCCGAGTTGCCGCCAATGCCTGCAACGATGGGCATAAGCGCTGCTAACGCCGCTAATTTGGCGATACTGTTTTCAAAGCCACCGATAACGCGTGATGCGATAAAAGCGGTAATCAGGTTAATCGCGAGCCAAGTCCAACGGTTTTTAGCGCTCTTCCACACGCTAGCAAAAATGTCTTCTTCCTCACGCAAGCCCACTTTGGCAAGCTCTTGCGCTTCTTTTTGTTCACGAACAAAGTCCATTACCGCATCTACGGTAACGCGCCCAACAAGCTTGCCATTTTTATCCACCACCGGCGCACAAATTAAGTCATAACGCTCAAAGGCAGTAGCCACTTCATCGGCATCTTGATCTGGTGTGAAGGTCAAAGCATCTTTGATAGCAATACTTTCCACGCTTACTTCTGGGTTTGAAACCAGTACCCGATGCAGCGGTAATACCCCCACCAATTCGGTGCGCGCATTCACAACAAAAATTGCATCCGTTTGGCCAGGCAGCGCGTCAAAAACCCGCAGCGCATTTAATGCCGCTTCTACATTTACATCCGCCTGCACTGCCACCTCTTCAAAATCCATCAACGCGCCTACCGTGCCCTCGGCATAGGACAAGGCACTTTGCAGCTCTGCCCGTTCTTCAATATCTTGTGATTCAAGAATATCTTCCATGACCTGCGCGGGCAAATCAGGGGCAAGATCAGCAATTTCATCGGTATCTAGCGTTTCAGCCGCAGCTACCAGTTCGTGCGATGCCATACTCGCGATAAGCGATTCGCGTACGGCATCGGAAGTTTCCAGCAAAATTTCGCCATCACGCTCGGCTTTAACCAGATTCCAGACGGTTAAGCGCTCTGCCAGCGGCAACCCTTCCAAAATATAAGCAACATCGGCGGCGTGGAGATGCTCTAATTTTTGCCGCAGCTCAACTTCGTGCTGGCGCTGTGTAATGTCATGAACTAAATCAGCGCGACTGGCTGCATTGCTATTCGATTGCCGATCAACCAAATCCTGCACCAGTTTTTGCTTACGCAAAAGCTCGGTCACTTCCTCCAACAACACCTCTACCGGCTTATACGCCGGTCTGGGTTCTTGTAGCTTTTGGGGCTCGACGATTTTTTCAGTCGGCAAAATGGGTGGCATAGGCATTTGCGGCAAGTTACTGAAACCAAAGCAGTGATTAGGGATTCTGCAATTCTAACTTGCATCAAGCATAGAAGCACGCAACACTAAGAATAAATGGTCTTAAAAATGGTCGTAATAGCGCCGGATAGTAAGCCGAAGCGTAGTAATACATCCGTAAGCAATTTCGGCTAGTTCAGTTACCGGCAAGTGGATCTTCAGCCTATTTACCCACGATAGGGCACGCGTGATTTGAAAATAAAAATATGATCTGCGGTATTTTCTAAATACTGGTGCACCAGTTCTAACCCGTGGCGGCTGGCTGTAGTGCGAAACCAATCGGCACTGCGCCTTACGCGGCGGATATTCTTACGATGCGTTTGACTGAGCAGCCAGTCGGGAAGCTTATTGCGGAGCCGATAGGAAAGCGGTTGAGAACGGGTGTCAAGATGCACTTGAAACACCCCGTCAACGCTGAGCGCGCGGGCGACTCTTTGCAGATAATTTTCGATGATGTTCGCGTCTTCAATGTGTTGAAAACAGGCATAGCTATAAATGTAATCGTAGGGGAAACCTGCTACTGGGGGGGTATCCCATGCCGCATTGGCTGGTGTAGTAGTGATGTTAGTTAGCTCGGCTTGCACGGCGCGTTGGCGCAGCTTAGCGAGCATAGTCGGTGAAATATCGGTAGCGGTAACAAGCGCGAAACGCTTGGCTTGGGGCAGGACAAGGCGGCCAATGCCCGCGCCAATTTCCAAAGCGGAGTGCAATTGCGTGATGTAGGGGGAGGCGTGAAGGTAGAGCAGATCGGCATCGTGTTCGCCGGATTGCGCAAAGCTGCCGTCTTCTGATTGATCCGCGTTTTCAGTGCGGATGAAAAATGCGGCGTCTTGTCGCGCAAAGTTTTCCCAAGGATGGGGAGATTTATGAGTCATTGATTGATTAATTTATTGTTGCAGTTTTACAGCACAATTTAAGGTAAGTCCGAGTCCGCCATGCGACCAAGGATGATATCGGTTTTTTTCAATAACCACGGGGCATTACGGTTTTTATCGTAAAACTTTGGCCTAGGCACCATAGCGGCCAGTTTGGCGGCTTGAGGAGCAGAAAGTTTAGCAGCGGATTGATTATAGTAATGCCGCGCGGCGGCCTCCGCACCATAAACTCCTTCTCCCCATTCAATCATGTTTAGATAAATTTCAAAAATGCGTTCTTTGCTTAAAATATTTTCCATCATCACCGTGATTACTGCTTCTTCACCCTTGCGGAAGATGCTGCGCTGACCTGATAAAAATAAATTTTTAGCCAATTGCTGAGAGATAGTGGAACCGCCAGCAACTACTTTGCCTTTTTGTTTATTTTTCTCGCGTGCCTTTTGAATGCCTTCCCAATCAAAACCCTCATGATCGGTGAATTTAGCATCCTCGCTAGCGATGACCGCACGCTTCAAGTGATCAGAAATTTTTTCATATTCTACCCATTGATGCTTTAATGTCGCTGTGGGGTTTTTAGCACGCATCACATCTAAATGAGCATCCATAAATGCAGTGCTTGTCGGTGCATGATCACGCCACCACCAAAGCCGTGCTGCGATGCTTAAATGATATAAAACTAGCACTAGAATAAGAGCTGTAAACGTCCACAATATGGCCTTCTTCAGCCAATTCCATAAGCTGATTTTCGGTTTCATTGTGAATTTAACTGTGCGCGAATTTGGGCGATCACGGGCGCTGTTTTTGGCCGTACCCCATGCCACAAATAAAACGATTCTGCGGCTTGTTCTACCAGCATGCCCAAGCCGTCAGCGCTTTGGCCAGCACTAGCCAAATCCATCATAAACGCAGTCGGTTTTGCCCCATACATCATGTCATAGGCGAGTGCACCGGCGGCCAAATGAATACCCGCCCACAACGGAGCTTGCACGCTTGCCGATGGGGTAAGGCTAGAAGAAGTTGCGTTGATAATTACATCAAACTGTTGCTGCACCAAATCCGCCGCCTGCAACGCTACGATATTATCTAAATGTGCAAATTGGGCAGCCAACGCCACCGCCTTTTCATGCGAGCGATTTAGCACAGAAAGCCGCGCCACTTGGGCTTCTAACAGCACTGCGGCAACCCCCATAGCAGCACCTCCGGCACCAAGCAGTAATACATTTTTACCTTGCAAACCGCACTGCAGATTTTGGGTAATATCCGCCACTAGTCCAGCACCGTCGGTGTTGTCGGCATAGATTTCTGCACCATCAAACTTCAGCGTGTTAGCCGCTTGCGCCAAGGTCGCGCGGGCACTGATGCGGGTGGCGCACGCGTAGGCATCAAGTTTGAAAGGTAAGGTTACGTTTACACCTGCTACGCCCTCATTGCGCAACACGACAATGTGCGCTGCAAATTGACCAAGCGGAATTTCTTTGCGTTGGTAATCAACGGCACAACCCGTTTGGGCCGCGAAGGCGGCATGAATAGCTGGCGAGCGACTTTGCGCGATAGGATTGCCAAGAACAAAAAAACGCTTGGGCTGCAATGACGATATCATATTGGCTGCCACTGCTTATTTCTATCGGGGTAACATCGAAGCACCAAATTGGTGCGTAAAAATAAAGTTTGCCCTAATTTGGTGCAGCCAAAGTGTGCGCCCTGCAATTTTCTTCTATTTTTCAAATACTTAGAGTCCATAAATAACTGGCATAATTTCTGCTTCTGTAAATGACTGGTCAGCATTGATGCTGGATACGATCAACATCATGCTACGATTAAATCTATAATTTTGTTCCGCTACTATTATCAACGCTTTTAATCCTTAGGAGAAGTAAATGGCAATCGCCAAAGTAATGCAGATGGTTAAAGATAACGAATGCAAGTTTGTTGATTTCCGTTTTACCGATACCAAAGGTAAGGAACAGCACGTGACTGTGCCAATCAAAGCTTTCGATAATTCCAAATTCACCGAAGGCCACGCCTTCGACGGTTCTTCAATCGCTGGCTGGAAAGGCATTGAAGCGTCCGATATGATCTTGATGCCTGATCCAAAATCAGCTTTTATTGATCCGTTTTTTGATGAATCCACACTCGTGCTCACCTGCGACGTGCATGAGCCATCAACTGGCAAAGGTTATGACCGCGACCCACGTTCCCTAGGTCACCGCGCTGAAGCGTATCTGAAGTCCACCGGCATTGGCGACACGGCCTACTTTGGCCCAGAGGCTGAGTTCTTTGTGTTTGACGACGTGCGCTGGAACACAGACCCGCATAACACTGGCTACAGCTTTGATTCGACTGAATTGCCGTTCAACACTGGCAAAGTATATGAAGGTGGCAATATGGGCCATCGTCCGGGCCCAAAGGGTGGTTATTTCCCAGTTGGCCCAATCGATTCGGCACAAGACCTGCGCGGCGAGATGCTTCAAGTGATGAAGGAATTGGGCCTTGAGCCTGAGAAGCATCACCACGAAGTGGCACCAGCCCAACACGAACTTGGCCTCAAGTTCCAGCCATTGGTCAAAATGGCTGATTACATGAACCTGTATAAGTACGTGATCCACAATGTGGCCGCAGCGTACGGCAAGTCCGCAACCTTCATGCCTAAGCCTTATTACAAGGACAATGGCAGCGGCATGCACGTGCATCAGTCGATCTGGAAAGGCGGCAAGCCTGTGTTTGCTGGCGACCAATATGCTGATCTGTCCGAAACTTGCTTGTTCTACATTGGCGGCATCATCAAACATGCCCGCGCGATCAATG
>JANMDR010000106.1:0-16812 GCA_031376425.1 Betaproteobacteria bacterium | reverse complement strand
ATAACAAACAAGCCGTGCGCGCCTTGGTAGTGTTCTACCCCAACATCACTCATGTGGTAACGGTAGAGGGCAAAGGCATTGAAAAAATGGCCGACCTTAAAGGTAAGCGCATTTCCACCGGTGCGCCCGGAAGCGGCACTGAAATCATGGCTTTCCGCATCTTAGAAGCCTACGGCATTGATAAAGACAAGGACGTAAAACGCGAACGTTTATCCATAGCCGAATCAGTGAATGCATTGAAAGACGGCAAAATTGACGCGCTAATTTGGGTAGGTGGCAATCCCACACCGGCCATCACCGATTTAGCGGCCACACCCAACACCAAGCTAAAGCTAATTGACCACGCCGATGCGGCAGATAAAATGCGCGCTAAATATGGTCCGCTGTATGTGAAGGACACCATCGCCGCAAAATCCTACCCCGGTCAAGATAAACCCAACGCCAATTTAGCGGTGTGGAACATCTTAGTGGTAAACGAAAAAACGCCGGATAAAGTGGTCTACGACATCGTAAAAACCATGTTCGAGAAAAAAGCCGACATCGTCGCCGTGCATAAAGACGCCAGCTTTTTGTCGCTAGACAACCAACTAACCGGCGGCTCACCAATCCCGTTTCACCCCGGCGCATTGAAGTACTTTAAAGAGATGGGTTTGAAGGTAAACTAGATTTTTAGCTGATTTTTATGCTTTGCATAATGGCTGGAGTTGTTCGTATTTAGGACGCTTCCAGCCATTTAGCTCTACACCCCACGAAACTAATAGTTCGCAGCCATGCGCTTCACTGCGCTACACAAGGCACCGAACAAATATCCAAAGGATTACAATCACTTAGTGATCAAACCAAATAGGAACTAAACGAATATGAAGAGTATCCACATATCGCAAGATCCGCTACGTATGAGTGGCACACCATGTTTTGCTGGTACGCGCGTTCCGGTGAAGTCATTATTTGATTATTTAGAGGCTGGGGACAGTTTAGAGGCATTTTTAGAGCAGTTCCCAACCGTCCGCCGCGAAGTTGCAGTGGCTGTTTTAGAAGAAAGCCAACAAGCGCTACTTACCGCTTAGAGCCCCAGCATCTCGCGCAATATGAAACTACTGCTTGATGAATCTGTACCAAAAGCCCTCGGTTTTTTGCTAGCACCACATTTTGTTCGAAGCGCACAAATCGCAGGTTTTGCGGGTCTTCTGAATGGCGAGCTTCTTAGCGCGATGGCAGTTGATGGTTATGATGTATTAATTACCTTCGATCAAAATTTACCATACCAACAAAATACAAATTTGCCGGTGTTTGTGTATGTGCTAAAAGCCAAGAATAATCGTGTGGAAACCGCGATACAGTTTGCACCACTCATCATTGCCGCACTTGAAGCGCCATTGTTGCAACGCTCATTGGTTATTGAACTACCAATTTAGCTGCAGGAGCTCTATTAAGGGAATCTTTAGGCACTTTATTTTTAAATCGCTATTCACAGATCATTACCCCGCGCTCACACATCAGCACCCGCATGGGTACTACCATGCGTCAAAACGGATGCGGGTTTACGTGACTCAGCAATAAGTTTTTATTGTCATCAACCACGATAAAACTCCTGCAAACTTAGATCCGCATAATCGCGTTTGCGGCCTTCCAGCACATCCCGTAAACGCGGATTATTGGTCACATCAACCGATGCTTCAATAGAAGCTTCAACCCTGCTGCCCCACGCAAATTGCTCTACTAAATCAGCAAATTTAATTTGCTCCAGCGTTTTAATTAAGCGATAACGCTGGTTTACAAAGCTCACTGTACCGGCGTCAACAAGCTTGTGCAAAATATCTTCGGCTTGGTCAATTGGCATGGGCGCGCGATGGCGTACTTGCTCAAAAGTTTGCCCTGAGTATCCACTGTTGCTGCCTTTAGATAGCGCTTCTTCACGGTATTTTTCCATTGATAACAGTACGGTGATGGCGTCACGCAGCCGATGGGCGGGATAGGTAAATTCCGCTAACTCATGCAAGCGCGCTGAGCGAAAGTACGACATCGTTGCGGCAATTTCAGCACCTAAAAGCACCACTAACCAACAGCAAAAAATCCACAGCAAAAAAATCGGGATGGTTGCAAACGCCCCGTAGACAACGCTGTACGAGGGGAACATGGTCATATAGGTAACAAAACCGTATTTAGTCATTTCGAATGCGAGTGCCGCCACTGTAGCACCCACGAGCGCGTGCCGTGCGGGCACGTAACGGCGCGGTACCATGCGATAGGCCATGAATAATGCGGCAGTGGTGAGCACAATAGGAAACAAGCGCATCAAGGTGTCATCCAGCAATGGCAAGGCGCGCTCAAGTTTATGAGCGGCACGCAAAATACCGGCATTGATAGATAAGCTGAAGCCGATTAAAATTGGCCCCGTCAAAATGAGCAGCAAATAAGTAAGGGTGCGCTTTACCCATTTTTGCTTGCGCTTTGCTCGCCAAATGGTGTTGAACGCTTCATCAATGGTAAACATCAACGCCACGGCAGTGATGGCAATAATCACCAAACCGATCAACTTTAAACGAACCGCATTTTCAGCAAACTGCTGCATATACACGCCGATCACGCGGCTGGATACATCCGGCACCATATTCTTTAATATGAACACCTTAAAATTGACCACAAAATCGCTAAACATCGGGAAAATAGAAACCACCGTAAGCGCAACCGTAAACAGGGGCACTAAAGCCAACAAGGTGGTGTACGTTAAGCTACCGGCAATTTGTAAACACCGATCTTCCAATAGCCGTGCTGCCAGATAGCGGACGTAGCGCCACACCACCTGCAACCATTCACGAATGGTGAGGCGATGCAGTTTTGAAACATGGGGAGCAATGGGGGGGCGCGGCATAGGGAGCGACATAAGCTTTCAGCTTTGTATTTTATGATGCAAGGTCGAGTATTTTACCTTGCCCACCTCTCGCCTCAGTGCACTTGCAAAAATTATTACGCCACTGCCTAGATGAATCCTAGTCACCACACAGTATAATTTTAGGTATCCGCTGTTATATATTAAACGGCGCATTTTATTCGAGCAAAAAATGGCTGAAATATTAGTTTTATATTATTCGCAATCGGGTTCCGTAGCGCAACTGGCTAACCATATCGCACGCGGGGTTGAAAGCGTTACGGGCATGAGTGCGCGGGTGCGCACCGTGCCAAAAGTATCCACCGTTATCGAGGCTACGGCACCAGAAATTCCTGCCGCTGGTCCACCCTATATTGAAGCCATCGACTTACGCGAATGCATTGGCGTAGCGCTCGGCTCCCCCACCCGCTTTGGCAATATGGCTGCACCGGTTAAATACTGGCTAGACGGCCTCGGCGGCGAATGGATGCAGGGCACGCTCACCAACAAGCCTGCAACCGTTTTTACGGCCTCTAGCAGCCAGCACGGGGGCAACGAAGCTACGTTATTGAGCATGATTGTGCCCTTGCTCCATCACGGTATGGTGATTGTCGGCGTACCGTATAGTAAAGTGCCCGCATTAAATAGCACCACGGGTGGTGGCACGCCCTATGGTGCCAGCCATGTTTCTGGTCACGGTGGCAAGAATCCCAATCTTACGGAGGATGAAAAAACCATCGCTTTTGCACAAGGCAAGCGCTTAGCCGAAATGGCAAGCGCATTGCAAACCGGCGGCGTGCTATGAAGGCGAAAAAACCGTTCGTACTCTCACCCTTCGGTAAAAAGTGTGCGACGCCGCAAGGGTTAATGGTGCTGCAACAAATATGCGTGGTGTCGTTGATCGCGCTCATCACCTTATGCATCGCTTGGGAGGGCAAATTAGCGCCCTTAAAACCCGGCGGCTCGCTGTTGATTCTAAAGGTTCTACCGCTGCTGCTACCTCTATTCGGCATTCTGCGCGGCAAGCGTTATACGTTTCAATGGAGCAGCATGTTTATGCTGATTTACTTCACCGAAGGGGTAGTACGTGCCTATTCAGACACGGGATTGTCAGCGCAACTAGCGCTAGGCGAAGTGCTACTTTCGAGTGTGTTTTTTATGGCGTCGATTTTTTATTCGAAATATTCGTCGCCTGGGGTGCAGGAAATTTGGCGCGCGACGAAATAAGATAGTCTGTAGGTGCCCTATTTATAAGAATCTTAAGCATATAAATAATTTTAAATTAAGGAACACCATGAGCTTGGTTCAAACGCTTTTGATTCGCAAAAAGAAGATGATTTCTATCGCGGCAGTCATATTGATAGCCGCTTTCCATGCAGTGCCAGCTAAAGCGTTTGATCTTAACGATCTGACTAGTTCCCAGCTAAACGGCATGTGGTGGGTACCGACTGAATCTGGGTGGGGCGCATCAATTGTTGGGCAAGGCGGGACACTATTTGTCGTCGTTTACACTTATGATAGTACGAAGAAGCCGATTTGGTACGTAGCGTCAGGCTGCACGATTTACGTCAACTATTGCAGAGGCGATCTCTATCAGGTGACGGGTGGTACTGCACTCGGAAAGCCTTGGGACGGCTCCTCAAAATCGGTGTCGCCAATAGGAACATTTACCTTAAATGTATACACCGAAAAATTTGTCGAGATGCAATTCTCATCGTCCAACCCAACCTTGTATCCATCATTTACCAAACTCATGGATAAGCAGATTTTTGGTGCCGCCAATACTGTTGCAGGTACTACAACTTTACCAATACGGTTCAATGAAATCGTGATCAGCGGATCAAGTGCAAACCAAATGGTTGGCGGACGATGCGTCTACACCATTAGTGTCAAGAATCTGAGCGGTTATGCTGTGACACCTAAGCTTGTCTTCGACGCGACTGAAAGCGGCAATTTGCTTGGAGAGTTTACGTTTGGGGGCGGCAGCCTCGCCAGCACCAGCTCGACAGCTTACAGCCAAGATATGTTGGTGGATGGTAAATTTCTGGTTTGCGGTGATTTTAAAATGGCGTGGAATCCCGCAAAAAGTGCGACGACCCGATGAACTGCATTAAACTCGTAGGGGCTTGTTGCCTACGCCCAAACCGCTAGATCACCACGAATTCCATTCTAAGGTGGACTATCCGCTTTTTCGCCACTTGGGCGCATGCAATGCGCCCCTACATGGGTTTGTGCCCTTGCGGTTACCACGTACAGCCCACCACTATTAAATTATTCCGCCGCCCTACAAAGCGCTGAAAATTTATTGCCCTGTGGATCGCGCACATAGGCGATATACATATTGGGGCCGTAGGCATCGCGCAAGCCTGGCGCGCCTTCACTGGTGCCGCCATTAGCGAGTGCTGCAGCGTGGAACGCATCCACTTTTGCGCGGGTATCTGCTTGGAAACCCAACATACAGCCATTGCCAACGCTAGCTGGTTCTTGGTTAAATGGCTTGCATAACCAAAGGCTCATAGCGGATTCGGCATGCTCACCATAACCCAGCCAGCCACCTTCTGAGTAATCATGCGTGCGTTTATAACCGAGTGCCGCCATAACTGCATCAAAAAACTGAGCGGATTTATCGAAATCATTAGTACCGATTGTGGCGTAGGCGAACATGGTTAGATCCTTTCAAAGAAAAAAATATTCGTCAAGATTTTACCACTAGTCGCCGTTTATCGAAATGTGCTTTCGCGACACCATAGACTATTGGCAACAGGCTAAGCACTACAATGCTAATCGCTAAAATACCAATATTTTTCTTAATCCACGGCACATTACCGAATACATAGCCAAGGTATACCAGAGATGCCACCCAGAGCACGCTGCCAATTGCGCTGTAGAGCGTAAATTTACGCCGTCCCATTTCGCCCATGCCGGCAACAAAGGGAATGAAGGTGCGTAAAAACGGGGCGAAGCGCGCCATGATCACGGCGATGCCGCCCCACTTTTCATAGAATTCGTGAGTTTTTTCTAAGGTTTGCGGTTTGAAGAATCGGGCTTCCGGATTTACAAACAGGCGTTTACCAAAGTAGCGACCCACGAAGTAATTCACCATATTGCCCGCAAAGCCCGCAATAATTAGTGTGGCCACAACAATATGCACATTCATATCACCCGGTGCCGCAACAGCAGCAAGCGAGCCAGCAATAAATAGCATGGAATCGCCGGGCAGAAACGGCATGACGACTAATCCCGTTTCCGCAAACACAATCGCAAACAGCACTACATAAATAAGTGAACCGTGAGCGCGAACTACTTCGGCTAAATGCAGGTCAAGATGAATGATTAAATCAAGCAGCGAGGCTAACAATTCCATATCAAGTAATCAGTTTATTGTCTGGCAGCTTGTTGTCCAGCTGCTTATTGTCCAGCTGCTTATTGTCCAGCAGAAATAACAATAGCATCCGGTTTTGGTGGTGCTTTTTCAACCTTCACAAAGTTTTCGCGCGATGCGCCAAGATATTTTGCTAAGGGACAGGCTACCAATACCGATGAATAAATACCAAAGCAAATACCAATAGTAAGCGCCAAGGCAAAATAGTAGAGCGTTGGGCCGCCCAAAAACAGCATGGCAAGCACCATTAACTGTGTGGTGCCGTGCGTAATGATGGTACGGGAGATGGTGGAGGTAATGGCTGAGTCAAACACTTCTTCGGTCGTGGCTTTGCGCATTTTGCGGAAATTTTCTCTAGCCCGATCAAACACCACCACCGATTCGTTCACCGAATAACCCAAAATTGCCAATACTGCCGCTAACACCGGTAAGGAGAATTCCCACTGAAAGAACGCAAAGAATCCTAAAATAATAATCACGCCATGCAAGTTAGCAATAATAGTTGCCACGGCAAAACGCCATTCGAAGCGCATTGCCAAGTAGGCCATGATGCCGATACAGACAAATAACAATGCCATGGCACCGTCAGTGGCCAACTCTTTACCTACTTGCGAACCAACAAACTCAACTTTCATTTTATTGGCTGCGGCATTAGCGGCAATCGCTTTTTCGTCGTAATCCAAACCTAGGGGCAATAAAGTGGCGAGTATGGATTTCTTCTGTTCTTCCATCGCCGCATTTTGATTGCCACCTTCTTTAATTACCAGTGGTAGGCGAATTTGTACGTCTTTCGCACTACCGAAGGTAGTGACTGTTGCATCCTTAAAACCAGCAGCGCTGATGGCGGTACGAATCGGCCCCAAATCAACGGCTTGCTTGAATGGCGCTTCAATTACCGTGCCACCGGTAAATTCAATAGAAAGATGAAGCCCTTTGGTTACCAAAAAAAACACGGCGAGTAAAAACGTGACGCCCGAAATGATATTAAACACCAAGGCATGGCGCATAAAGGGAATAGCTTTTTTAATTCTAAAAAATTCCATGATGTTGCTCCTACAAAATTGATTTCGGCAAACTACTAACTCTTGAAAACGCCCTATACTAGGGCATTTTCAAGCATCCTAAAGATTAAACTGCGGGTGCAGCAGGCTCTGCTTTTACCGGTCCTGCCCAGTTCACATTACCGATAGAAAGTTTACTTACCTTTCTGCCGCCGTAAATCAAATTAACTAAGCCACGGGATACCATTACCGCGCTAAATATTGATGTGACGATGCCCAAACAGTGCACTATCGCAAACCCACGTACCGCACCGGAACCCCAAATTAATAGTGCCAAACCGGCGATGAGTGTGGTGATGTTGGAATCCAAAATCGTATCAAAAGCGCGGTCATAGCCGGTTTGAATTGCCATTTGCGGGCTCATACCAAGCCGCAGTTCTTCGCGAATACGCTCGTTAATCAGCACGTTCGCGTCAATCGCCATACCTAAAGCCAAGGCAATCGCGGCGATACCGGGCAAGGTTAAGGTCGCCTGCATGGTTGACAATAAAGCAATTAAAAACAGCAAGTTACAAGCTAGTGCAGTAACCGAAATTACGCCGAAAAGCATGTAGTAGGCAATCATGAATATGGTAATCAAGGCAAAACCAACCAGCAGTGAGTTCTTACCTTTTTCAATATTCTCAGCACCCAAGCTTGGGCCGATGGTGCGCTCTTCAACAAACTCCATCGGTGCCGCCAATGCTCCGGCACGCAACAGCAGCGCTAAGTTGCGCGCTTCCACCGGATTAGCCATGCCAGAAATATAAAAGCGGCTACCAAATTCGCTATTAATATTGGGCCATGACAATACTTCGGGCACGCCCTTCTCTATCATGATCATCGCCATACGCTTGCGCACGTTTTCGCGGGTGGTCTGCGTCATCATCCTGCCGCCCACCGCATCCAAGGTCACGTTTACGATAGAACCGCCGCCGCCTTGTTGCTCAAAGCCGGGTTGTGCATCGGTTACTTTGTCGCCAGTGAGCACGAGCGACTTCTTAACCAACACAACGCGACCGGAACCATCAAGCATTTTTTCCGTTCCGAAAGGTGCTGGCTCATTGCGATAGCGCTCAAAGGCCATTTGATCTTGGCTGTCAGCAGCTTCTTCGGCTACAAGACGCATTTCTAAGGTTGCAGTACGGCCAATAACATCTTTGGCACGCGTTGGGTCTTGCACGCCAGCCAACTGCACCACGATACGATCAGCGCCCTGTTTTTGAATAATGGGCTCAGATACACCTAATTCATTTACGCGCTTGCGCAAGGCGGAGATATTCTGCTCGATGGCTGAATCGCGCAATTTAATCACCGTTTCGGGCTTCATCGTCAAGGTGAGCACTGATTCTTCACCCGCTTGCGAATCGCGAATTAATAATTCCGAATAGCTATTTTCAAGTTCTTTTTTTGCGGATGTAAACGCTGGCTTTTCTTTAAAACGGATAACGATGCGCTCGCCTTCGCGACCCAAACCGCTGTAGTAAATTTTCTTTTCGCGCAACAAACCACGCGCCTCATCGCGATACCGATCAATGGCACGATCAATCGCAAATTTCATATCGACTTCCATTAGAAAATGCACGCCACCTCTTAAATCCAACCCTAAATTCATCGGCTTGGCACCGAAAGCGGCCAACCATTTTGGCGAGTTAGACAGCGCATTTAAGGCCACAATATAGGTAGTGCCCAACTTGGCGGCAATGACGTCGCGAGCCTTAATTTGATCGTCCGTTTTTGCAAAACTGAGTTTCAAATTTTCGCCGTCAAGCACAATTCCCGTATGCGCCACATTGGCTGTCTTTAGGGCTTCTTCAACCAAGGTTTGGGTGGAAGCATCGGCTTTAACGGTGCGCAATCCAGAAACCTGAATGGCAGGCGATTCTCCAAAAAGATTAGGTAAGGTGTAGAGCAAGGCCGCTACAAGGGCAACAACGATAATTACATATTTCCAAGCTGGGTATTTATTCATGGTGGCTCACAACAAATGCAAAAAAGAGGAAGACTGTTTTATTTCAGCAGGTTATGCAAAGTGCCATTTGGCAGCAATGTCGTAATGCTTGGTTTTTGCACCACAATAATATTGCCCGGCGCTAATTCTAAATTGATGTAAGCATCATCCATTTTTACCACTTTGCCCATGATGCCTGCGGCAATCACTTCATCACCAACTTTGATGGCATCAAGCATAGCGCGTTGTTCCTTAGCGCGCTTTTGTTGCGGACGAATCATCAAAAAATACAACACCGCAAACATGCCCATAATGGGCAAAAATGTGAGCAAAGAACCTTGCGGTGTGGCAGCGGCGGTACCTGCGGCAGCTTGGGCGTAGGCGTTACTAATCATAAAAAACTCCAAATTTAAAATGGGTGACGCGGGGCGGAAACGAGATACAAAACGCGTTCAGCAAAGCTTTCAATTATAGCATGGCGATAAAAATCCAGCTTTGACCATTTATGCGGGCGCAACACTCCAAAATCAAGCCCCACTGGCGCGTTCTGCTTTAAATTTCAAACGAAACGCCGCAAATTGGTTGTTTTCTATGGCCGCTCGCATTTCCCGCATCAATTCTTGGTAGTAAAAAAGATTGTGAATCGTGTTTAGGCGCGCTCCTAAAATTTCATTGGCACGCTGTAGATGGTGCAAATAGGCGCGGCTAAAATTGCGGCAGGCATAGCAGCCACAGGTTTCATCCAATGGTTTAGTATCTTGCCGATGTTTGGCGTTACGAATTTTTACGTCACCAAATCGGGTGAAAAGCCAACCATTTCTAGCGTTTCGGGTCGGCATTACGCAGTCAAACATATCCACGCCGTAACCTACCGCATCAACCAAATCTTCTGGTGTCCCCACACCCATGAGGTAATGCGGCTTGTCTGCAGGCAGTTTGGGCGCGGTGTGCGCCAAAATACGCAGCATGTCTTCTTTAGGTTCTCCCACCGAAAGCCCACCGATGGCATAGCCATGAAAACCGATATCGGTCAGAGCTTGCAGGGATTCATCGCGCAAACTTTCGTGCATACCACCTTGCACAATGCCAAATAGCGCGTTGTGATTTTGTAGATTATCAAACTCACTGCGCGAGCGCTGTGCCCAGCGGGCGGATAAGCGCATGGACTTTCCAGCTTCGTCCAAAGTAGCGGGATAGGCCGTGCATTCATCAAAAATCATCACGATATCGGAATTGAGCACTTTTTGAATGCGCATCGATTCTTCCGGTGATAAAAAGCACTTATCGCCGTTAATAGGGGATTGGAATGCCACACCAGCTTCCGTTATTTTACGTAAATCGCCCAGGCTCCACACTTGAAAGCCGCCAGAGTCGGTTAATATCGGCCCGTCCCAAGCCATAAATTTATGCAGGCCTCCAAATTTAGCAATAACCTCTATCCCTGGACGAAGCCACAGATGAAAGGTATTGCCTAGCAAAATATGCGCGCCGATTTCATGAATTTCTAGCGGACTCATGGCTTTTACCGTGCCATAGGTGCCGACCGGCATAAATGCGGGTGTTTCAACCACACCATGATTTAAATGAACGCGACCACGACGGGCGGCGGGATGAGAGGCATCGGTATTAATTAATTCAAATTTCATCGCAAACTTTTCCAACTTCATAAGATTTTAGGGGCAGACGGCACTATACAGATGAATTGGAAATATATCTTGCACCTTAAGACTTGTCATTTGTGACGTTGGGACTGTGATAGCGCTACAATACAGCTACACTCAGTGCACTAAAATATGGCACTATAAATTACCACTTAACACCTCACGAATACGCAAAGTCTTCCCATGTCTAAGAAAATACAATGCGGCTCACTGGAAATCGGCATGTTTGTTGCCGAGCTAGATCGCCCGTGGATCGACACCCCATTTTTGATTGAGGGCTTTTTAATTGAAGATAATGCCCAAATTGTGGCGCTTCGTGCCAATTGCGCTTGGGTGCTCATTGATCCTTCCCGTTCTCAAGGTGCTGCTTACGAGGCACCACCTAAACCCGAAGCGCCAGTACCGCTAGCCAGAGGCGCGAATGAAGCTAAGCTTGTCACCATCACCCAATCGTCACCGGTTGAAGATAAAACTGTAACACGCACGATTACACGCATTAAAACGCCGTCCGCCAAAGCGCTAGAAGGTGCTAACGCCAACGGCAAAGCCGACCCCTTCACCAACGCCAAAAATGTTGGTGAATTCGCAATTCCCATCAGCAGTACCACTGGCGAATACAGAAGCAGCACGATACCCGTAAACACAACTGAAACGCCTGAAAACAGACCTCCTTCAAGTATCGCTACTGAGAGTAGATCGAGCGGATTCTGGGGTAGTTTAAAATCAGCACTGCGCGGATTATTGCCGGGTGCTAATAGCACTCCAACAACTGAAGAACAAATAGGCGATAGCGTTAAGCTCGTCAGCGGCGATTTTGCAGAACCGCGTCCGGTATTTATCCCAGAAACGATGGTTTTGGTCATGTATGAAGATGCCAAAACAGTTGAGGAAGAAACACCGGTGGCGCATGCCAGCTATAGCAAAGCGGATGATTTATTACGCAACTTAGCTACCGATATGCGTACTGGCAATAGCTTGCAGTTGGAACGTGTGGAAGCGGTCATTGAAGACATGGTTGACTCAATGGTGCGCAATCCCGATGCCATGATGTGGGTGGCGCGGCTCCGTGATTCGGATTTAAATACCTACGGTCACGGTCTAAATGTCGCCATTAATTTGTTAGCATTGGGCCGCCATCTAGGCTTCTCGAAAGCGGATTTAGCACAACTTGGCACGATGGGTTTACTGCTAGATGTTGGCAAATTGCGACTCCCAAAAGAATTATTGGATAAAGATGGGCGCTTATCTTCTGACGAATTTGAACTGATCAAAGAGCACGTTACCTACAGTATGGAAATATTGTCGGAAACCGCCAACATTCATCCGAATGTGCTCGACGGCGTAGCGCAGCACCATGAGCGCATGAATGGTTCCGGCTATCCATATAACTTAGAAGGCAAGGATATCGGGCTTTATGGCCGCATGGCGGCCATTGCCGACACCTTTTCTGCCATCACCAAGCGCCGGCCATACGCGCAGCCAAGCTCGCCACACGAGGCGCTACAGATGCTCACCAAATGGAGCGGTTCGCAGTTTGATGAAGCCATGGTGGAACAATTTATTTACTCCATCGGGGTATTTCCAGTTGGCTGCATGGTGGAGCTTTCTACGGCCGAAATCGCAATTGTGGTCACCCACAATAAAACCAAGCGTTTGCGCCCTAAGGTATTAGTGGTTACCGATGCGGCAAAAAAGCAATTGCCATTTCCGTCAACCTTAGATTTACTCTATGATGTTTCTGATAATCCCGTGCATATCAAGCGTGGACTTCCAGCCGGTGCTTACGGCTTAGACCCCAACGACTTCTACGTTTCTTAACGCTTCATTAACTCTCCAACCAATCGTTCAAAATCGTACCTTCGGAATCGTACAATTAAGCAACCATGCCAGCGCCGCTCACAGCACAACATTTCCCCCACCAAATCGATCGCACTGCGCTTTTGCACTTCACGCAGCACGCGCTTGAAATGGCAAATAGCAGCGCGGTGCACGTGGGGGTACTTATGCTTACACTTACGCGCCGCAGCAAGCAAGAAGCGCTCTTTGGTGCGAGCACTGCAAGCCTTGTAGATGCCGCATTGGTTCTCATCTCCGACGCCTTACGTACTGAAGATTTATATGCGCGTCTGAGCGATGACACACTCTGCTTCATACTGCCAAATCTAAAATCTCCCGCGCAATGTCTCCTCGCTGCGGCACGCTTTTCGCGCTGCTTTGAAATTGATTCTGAATTTGAAGAACACGGCTCCCACTCGCGTCCTGCTATTGGCATTGCGCTTTATCCGGATCACGCGGTGGACGCCAAACAGCTAATTTTGCGCGCTGAAATTGCCCGTGGCCTAGCCTACTCCAAAGAAGCGTCTCACCATGTGTTTACGGACGAAGATCAAACCCATATTGATCTCAATGACGAACTCCATCCACAACTGCGTTTGGCGATTCAAAATAGCGAGCTCGAACTGTATTACCAGCCCCAAATAAACTGCAAAACAATGCGATGCGAAAGCGTGGAAGCGCTTATCCGCTGGAACTTAGAGGGTCTGGGCACCGTACCAGCAGATAAAATCATCCGTATCGCCGAGGCTCGCGGCCTCATCAATTCCCTCACCACTTGGGTATTTAATACAGCATTGCGCCAAATTGGCGATTTTGCAAGGGTTGGGATAGAGCTTGGTATCAGCGTTAATTTATCGAGCATCACGCTCACCAACGATGACCTACCAAGCATTGTTGACCAATGCTTACGTACTTGGCAGATTAATCCTGCCAAACTCACCATTGAGGTCACGGAATCGGTCACCTTGGCTGACCTTAGTCATGCCACAACAATCTTACAGGGCTTCAAAAGCCAAGGCATTCGTATTGCCATTGATGATTTCGGTACGGGTTATTCGTCACTGGCTTATTTACGACATTTACCGCTAGATGAATTAAAAATTGATCAGCTTTTCGTGAAGAATGCCGCAAACTCGCCTGCAGATCGCGATATCATCGCCGCCGTTATTCGGCTTGCACACCAATTTAAAGTCACCACCGTCGCTGAAGGCGCAGAAGACAATGCCACCATCGATATGCTAAGGAGCATGGGCTGCGATATTGCCCAAGGCTACGGCATTAGCCACCCGCTGCCGGCACCGCAATTTTTGGAGTGGGTAAAAACCCATAACCATAATGTTGATGTGACCACAGCAGCCACAATGGCTTTAGAAGCTGCCATCGATTCCTACGACGCTAAGCACGAAGGAATTGACGGCGCGTGATGGTTTACAAATCAGCAAACAAGCATGCCTGAAGGCCCAGAAATTGCCCGAGCCGCCGCTGAAATTTCAGCGGCCATCACCGCTAAGCAGGTGCGATTAATCGAGTTTGCTTTCCCGCAGTTGCAACCCTACAGTACTGAAATTACTGGCAGCAAAGTGCTCGACGTAGGCGCTCGCGGCAAGGCGATGTTGATTCATTTTTCTTGCGCCAAGACCTTGTATAGCCACAATCAGCTTTATGGTCAATGGGCGGTGCTAGCGCCAGAAGAGCCCGTAAATCCCAAACTGCAAATTCGTGTTGCGATACATACGGAATCTGCCGTGGCCGTTTTGTATAGTGCCTCAGCTATCGAAGTTTGGCGTAGCGCACAAATACATACACATCCCTATATTGCCAAGCTGGGCGTAGAACTATTGGCCGCTAACACGACTATTGCTGACGTACGCAACATGATAGAAGCACCGCTATTTCAAAATCGACGACTTTCACAATTACTGCTTGATCAGGGGTTTCTGGCGGGGTTAGGGAACTATTTGCGTAGCGACATCCTGTTCGTAGCACGCATCAATCCGCACGCAAAATTAAATGAACTCAATAGCACGCAACGTCAAGCGCTCGCCACGGCAGCGTTACACCTTAGCCAGCAATCCTATGCCACGGGCGGGATTACGAATGACTTGGCGCTTGCCAACGTTATGCGCAAAAACGGCGCAACCTTCGGGCGCTATCGGCACTGGGTTTTTGATCGCGCCGGTGCGGCTTGCCATGCGTGCGCAACAACGATTGTGCGCGAAGTTGTATCAGGACGCGCTATATTTTATTGCCCTCAATGTCAAAAGTAGCAACCCACTGTTCTATAATGCTGGGTTAACCAATTACCGTAAAAGCCCATGGAAGCCGATCGCGTCAACGCTATTTTTTACCTCATTAATGATCTTTCTAACCGTAGCATTGAACTGCGGAGGTATCTTTGACTTTAGCGCTAAACAAGAGCGCTTAGTCGAAGTAAATTTACTTGCTGAAGACCCCCTAGTCTGGGGTGATCCGAAGCGCAGCCAAGAAATTGGTCGCGAAAAAAAACAGCTCGACGACGTGGTCAATGACCTTATCACTATCGATTCTGGTCTCAAAGATGCCAGCGAATTGTTTGAACTTGCTAAAACCGAAAGCGATGATGAAACCCTAGAATCAATCGAAAGCGACGTTTTTGGGATTCGCACTTTGGTTGAGGGCATGGAATTTCGCCGCATGTTTGGCAACCCGGCAGACCCGAATAATTGCTTTGTAGATATTCAATCCGGCGCAGGCGGCACGGAAGCGCAGGATTGGGCGAGTATGTTGTTACGCCAATACTTGCGCTATAGCGAGCGCAAAGGCTTTAAGGTAGAAGTGCTCGAGGAAAGTGCTGGTGACGTGGCTGGCATAAAGTCGGCAACGATTAAGGTAAGCGGTGCTTATGCTTACGGCTATTTACGTACCGAAACTGGTGTGCATCGCCTCGTGCGTAAAAGCCCTTTTGACTCTGCAAATGGCCGCCATACCTCCTTCGCCAGCTTATTTGTATATCCAGAAGTGGATGATTCCATTGAAATTGAAATCAATCCAGCGGACTTACGCGTGGACACATTTCGCGCCTCTGGCGCTGGTGGGCAGCACATCAATAAAACCGATTCTGCAATTCGTATTACCCACGGCCCCACCGGCATTGTGGTGCAATGCCAAAATGATCGTTCGCAGCACCGTAATCGTGCTGAGGCCATGAGCATGTTAAAAGCCAAACTCTATGAGCTTGAGCTACGTAATCGTCAAGCTGAAGCCCAAAAGCTAGAAGATGGTAAAACCGATATCGGCTGGGGACGCCAAATTCGCAGTTATGTACTCGATCAATCGCGTATCAAAGATTTGCGCACTAACTTTGAAACTGGCAACACCAAGGCCGTACTCGATGGCGATCTTGATCCCTTCATTCTTGCTAGTTTAAAGTTTGGGGTGTAGGGAAAAGTTGATGAGCGCTATTCCATTACCCGCATTTTATGGTGATCTATCCGCCACATTTGCCCATGCGTGGGCCAGCATGGTGCGTGGTAGCGTGGATAAAAATTCAGCATTTAGCACGCCTTGTGTAGCAACAGTCGCTATTGGCAAAGACGGCAGTTTGATGAGCCAACAGCGAACCATGGTTTTACGTGCGGCCGACGAAAACACCCAAACGCTACGCTTTTATACTGACAGCCGTAGCCCAAAGACGCTGCAAATACAGGCCTCTGCAGGCACATCGGTATTATTTTATGCAGCTTCGGCGCATTTACAAATTAGGGTTCAAGGCAATACGCAACTGCGGATGAATGATGCATTATGTACCCAGCTGTGGAACAATCTACCAGCGCATGGGCGCGCTAGCTATTTAAGTTTAGCGGCGCCGGGAACGGCCTGTGCCTCACTTGATGATTGCACGCTTGAAAGCGACAGTACGCCCACGCATTTTTGCCTCATGGATGTACAGATAACTGAAATTGAAACGCTCTACTTACACCGCACTGGCAATCAGCGCGCTAGTTTTAAGTACGGCAATACCGCTGCAAAATTCACTGCTACGTTTTTACAACCCTAGTTTTCAACCTAAAACTATCCATGAATGCACCTCTTCA
>JANMDR010000094.1:0-14508 GCA_031376425.1 Betaproteobacteria bacterium | reverse complement strand
GTACAAAATATGAAGCATCGTCATTCCAGCGAAGGCTGGAATGACGATGTTTATATAACACCCCGGGGGAAATAACGCTCGAATGAAATGGAAATAGAATGAAAAATTTCCCAACCATTTTCTATTCGTAGCAATAGCCACATTTCCTTGCCTCGGTTGGTCTTTTTGCCGTTTGCTAAAAAAGTATAATCAAACGAAACAGCCATGAATATCGGATACAACAGTGATACGCATAAATTTTAAGCTGTTTCTATTATTTTGAAGGATTCGCCTTTTCACCCGGTTGCCACTTTCGCAACAGCAAGGCGTTCGTCACCACACTCACACTCGATAAGGCCATGGCAGCACCGGCGATCATGGGGTTGAGCAGGCCAAAGGCAGCAGCGGGAATGCCGACTACATTATAAGCAAAGGCCCAAAATAAATTTTGCTTAATTTTTGCATAGGTGCGACGTGATATTTCAATTGCATCCGCGACTAACATTAGATCACCACGCATGAGTGTAATGCTGGCAGTGTGCATAGCAATATCAGTGCCGGTAGCCATAGCAATACCGACATCGGCTGCCGCCAATGCGGGAGCATCATTGATGCCATCGCCCACCATGGCGACGATGCCGTATTTCGCTTTTAACTCACCAATGATGCGGGCTTTGTCTGCAGGCAGCACTTCAGCATAATATTCAGTTATGCCAAGCTGCTGCGCTACGGCGCTTGCCGCACCGTGGTTATCACCACTGAGCATGACCGTGCGTAAGCCTTGCGCATGCAGCCGGGCAATGGCGGTGTGTGTGCTTGGTTTTAAGGTATCAAAAAAGGCGAATACACCGCAAACTTTGGCAACTTCATCATCCGTGCTCAATGCAATTAGCCACGAAATAGTGCGGCCAAGGTTTTGCAGGCGTTGCGCTTCTGCCATTAAGCTACTAGGAATATTTACTACGCTTTCTTGTGCATAGCGAGTGCTGCCAATAGCGTAAATTCGGCCTTCCACCATGGCTTTAACGCCACGGCCGGGAATGGCAATGACATCACCGCTACTTAGAATTTCAACGCCTTCAGCAGTTGCCGCTTGGGCGAGTGCACGCGCTAGGGGATGTTCGCTACCACGCTGCACGGCTGCAGCAATGCGTATGAGCTGCACACGGGTAAAACCCTCTGCGGGTATGCTTTCGGTAAGGGAGGGTTTGCCTATCGTCAAGGTTCCAGTTTTATCAAATACGACTACTTGAATACGATGGGAAATTTCTAGCGCCACTGCATCTTTAATCAAAATGCCCACTCGCGCTGCAGCACCCGTGCCTACCATAATAGCCGTAGGTGTCGCCAAGCCTAAGGCACAGGGGCAGGCGATAACAAGCACGGCCACGGCATTGAGCATACCATCTTGCCAGCTACCGGTTACCAGCCCCCACACCAGTAAGGTCAGAAGGGCGCACACCAAAACAACCGGCACAAACACGGTACTTACTTTATCTACTAATCGTTGGATGGGTGCTTTTTCTGCTTGGGCCGATTCAACGAGACGGACAATGCGCGACAAGGTACTTTCAGCGCCGATTGCGGTCGTGTTAACAAGCAACATGCCTTCGCCATTGATAGCGCCTCCGGTTACAAAGCTACCCACGTGTTTTGCCTGCGGTAGGCTTTCGCCAGTGATGAGGGATTCATCCACATGGCTTTCGCCCTCGATAATTTCACCGTCCACCGCAATACGTTCGCCCGGCTTCACCACAATAACGTCGCCCAACTGCAATGACGCCACCGCCACGACCATATCAACGCTGCCTCGCCTTACTGTGGCTGCTACCGGTTTTAAAGCATTTAACGCGGTGATAGCGGCTGTGGTTTGCCGCTTGGCACGCAGTTCCAGCCATTTGCCTAAAAGCACTAGGGTAATGACGACAGCACTGGCTTCAAAATATAAATGTTGCGCACCGGAGTTATCCAACATTTTAAAAACGCTCAAACCATAAGCAGCACTGGTGCCCAGCGCAACCAGCAAATCCATATTGCCTGATTTTGCCTTCAACGCATTCCACCCCGCGCGATAAAAGCGCGCACCAAAAATAAACTGCACCGGCGTTGCCAATATAAATTGCAACCAACCGGGCAACATAAAATGGATGCCAAATGGCGCTAACAACATCGGCACCACCAGCGGAAAGCTTAAGGCTGCAGCAAATAAAACGGGGCGCACACTGCTAGCAGGTGAAGTGGCGGTTTTCGTCGTTGTGTTTGGCTCGGTAATTGTTTCTGCTGTTGCGTCCGCTTTTATCTTATAACCCGCGCGTATCACTGCGGCCACCAGCTCTGCTGGTGAAATTGCCCCTTCGGCATAATGCACTGTGGCGCGTTCAGTCGCTAAATTTACCGTGGCTTTGATAACACCCGCGCACCGCATCAAGGCTTGTTCCACGCGGCCTACACATGTTGCGCAGGTCATGCCCTCAATATTTAACTCTATCGTTTTGGTGGCAACGCCAAAGCCGGTTTTTTCCACTGCAGTAATGATAATACCGACGTCTAAGGCCTGCGCCGATCGCACAGTGGCAATTTCTGTTGTTAGGTTAACAACAGCAGCTTCAACACCCGTTATAGCTGCCAACGCTTTTTCTAGGCGATTCGAACATGACGCGCACGTCATGCCGGTAATCGCTACATTTAGCGAGTGCATAAAATGCTATGGCGTAAGGTGTCGGCGAAACACTAGGCTAGTACGGGATGAAACCCTGCTTCGCTAATTGCGGCTATAACGGCATTAGCGCCCTTGCTGGTTTCAACATTAACGCGCTTCGTAGCAACATCAGCAGATACGGTTGCGGCTGCGTCTAGGTTTTTTACCACGCGGCTAATGCTGGCTACACAACCGCCGCAGGTCATATCTTCAATCGTAAGCGTAATCATGTTGAGGTTCCTTAAAGGTGTGATCGACAGATACTAGATTACGCCCAATTTTTGAATTGCAAGCGCATGAAGTACATTCGTTTGCTTTCACCTTATCTATTACCGCGCTGATTCCACCAAAACAAATCCCGCCAATTTAGCGGCTTTGGCATCAAATGTTGCTGTCGCGCGACAGGCGAGTCTACGGTTACGTGCACCGATTAAGCAATCCGCAAAATCTACATTGCTGTTGCGCCATATAAATAGGGCTTCTTCGAGGCTTGGTGAATCTTCACACTCTACATCAACAGCACTGAGCAAACGTGAAAGGGTGGCGAGCATTTCATTTTTTTCTACTGCGTAACGGCTACGTAATACCCATTCTGTTTCTAAAATGACGAGCAAACCCACCATCACTTTATGACCATTTGCAACCTCATTGTTAATGAGCGCTACTGCTGCCTTGTACTGTGCTCTATCGTCGCGCACCAAAAATCGTACCAATACATTTGTGTCTAGCCCTAGCATTTGGTTCAAACTTTAATGATTAGCGAGAAAGCATTTTAAGCGGTACAGCGATTTTTTTTGCGGGAATACTGCCTGCTAAATCTAGCAAGCTCCCACTTTTTATGCGCATAATAATTGTGCCATCTGGCATTGGCGTGTAAGTGATTTTGTCACCCGATTGCATACCAAGGCTCTCGCGAATCTCCTGCGGTATGGTGGTTTGTCCTTTGCTGGTCAGGGTACTTATTGCAATATTTTGACTTTGCATCGTAGTCTCCTCCTTAGTTTTCTTGTTTCCTTACTAATTGTAGCATTGTAAGGCAACTTGATTTACGCTATGCGCCCCAAGTGACCATTCCCGAATAGGCGGTAATCAAAATCACTGCACCAAAGGCGATGCGATACCACGCAAATATGGTGAAATCATGGGTAGAAATATAGCGCAACAGCCAGCGTACGCAAATAAACGCCGAGATAAACGCAGTAACAAAACCAACGCCAAACACCGGTAAATCCGCTATTGCCAATTGATTACGCGCCTTCCATAGCGCATAAACAGTTGCACCTATGAGGGTAGGGATGGCTAAGAAAAACGTAAATTCAGTGGCGCATTTACGCGATAGGCCTAAAAACATGCCGCCAATAATCGTGGCGCCAGAACGAGAGGTGCCGGGAATAAGTGCGGCGCATTGGGTGAAGCCCACCTTTAAGGCATCGCGCCACGTCATGTCATCCACCGATTCAATGAGCTTAATATTGCTTAAGGTAGCGCGGTTTTTATACCAGCGTTCGGCAAATAAAATAATCACGCCACCTACAACAAACGCCAGCGCCACCGGCACCGGTTTGAACAACACTGCCTGAATATCTTTATGAAATAACAACGCCACCACCATGAACGGTAGAAATGCAAGGCTCACATTGAGCGCGAATCGTTGCGCTTTTGGCTCGCTAAAAATACCACTTACTGTACTTAGCAAACGCTGCCGATATTCCCAACACAGCGCTAAAATCGCGCCGCTTTGAATAGCGATCTCAAACACCTTAGCATTGGGATAATTGAAATTAATCAAATCACCAGCAACAATTAAATGACCTGTTGAAGAGATAGGCAGAAACTCAGTCAAGCCCTCAACAATGCCCATAATGGCTGCTTTTAGCAGCAATAATAAATCCATCGTTGGTCGCCTAACGCACAATAAGTACGAGCGCGTTATCGCGCACAATCACGCGCTGCGGCTCATAAGTGATACCGTATTTGCTGAAGTCTTCCGGTTTAAAGGTATGCAAAGGTTTATCTTCAAATAGCTCGCGTGCCACAGCCGACGCCGCTTTAGCTACTCCCGCAGACAACGCATCAGGCATATTGTCCATCACCACTGATTCAATTTTTGCATCACGCAAATAAATCGCTTTTGAAGTCGGCACATAATCAGGCCGGCCCGAAAACCCCAACTTGCCCTGAATGGTTTTAGTGCTAAGCGGCAAACGCACGGATACATCTACATCCGCATTAATACGGCTACCCGCTTCCACCAAACGCACTTTAGGCGCAGTTAAAGTAACTTCCAACAGCCCGGCAATATTCTTTTCAATTGGGAAGCGCTTAGCTACTTTTTCGTTAAGCTCTGCGGCACTTAGTTTAACTTCCCCGGAGAGGATGGGGATTTGCGAGCAAGCGGCGAGGGTTAGGGTTAACGTTAAGGCGAATACGAGCGCTACTTTAGGTATGACGGTTTTCATCGTGATCAATTTCTAAAAATATTTTTGGTGAGTAAAATTACTCTTGGCTTTTTCAACAACACAAATTATCGCCGATAAATGTGGCAAAAATATGCGGACAGCATTAGCGATAACCCTGTACCGCAAATGACAACGGCAGCCGTTTTGAATGGCTGCCGTTATTATTGCTACTGAAAGTGAAAAGCTACTGGTACACGTACCCTTCTACACCCGGTGGCAATCCTGGTACGCCTGCCACAGTCCAGCCTGCGCTGGTGGTCAAGAACGTATACTCATTGGCATCAACGGTCCACAGAAACTTATCCAATGGTGCGAAATAAATACGGTAAAGCGGCACTGTACCGCTCACTTGCGACGGCAGGATATAACCATCTACCCCTTCTTGATTCCATGTAGCGGGCGAAGCGCGCTTGTTAAAGTAATCGGCACGATCAATAGTCCAATAATGCAACCTAGTGGTCATATTAAACAAGCGATAATATGGCCGCAGCTTCACGCCGCCGATGGTGTTTAAACTGGAATAGGTTTTCATTGATGGGCCTTCGGCTTTCCAATCCGCAAAACCTCCCAGAACGGTATATTCGTTTAAATCACTGGTATATAAATGTTCACGCGTATTAAGATTAAATAAGCGGTAGCGCGTTTGCAAAACACCCGTATCGGTACGATAAACAATGTTCATGGTGGCGCTTTCTACAGTGGAAAGCACAGCACCTGTAGAACCCTTAAAGGTCACGCGCACTTTTGAATCGTTGGTTCCTACTTCCTGTACAAACCAAGAATAGCTACCACGGTCAGCCAAATTTTGAATGATATTGCGGTAGGCTGCACCATCCCAGAATGCCAAATCAACCGTAGTTGCGCCGCTCACTGATGCCCACGTTAAATTGTGTACATAGCCGATTTGAATATTCTGGTTAGCACTAATTGAGGTGACTAAGCCCGTTGCGCCGCTGCGACGAATTGAGAAATAACCGTCAGTGCCATCTTGCCCTGTAGCGTTTGAAATACGAATACGTGCTGTATCCGTTGTTACATTAGGCAAAACGATATCTACAAAAGGATTAACTGATGTAGATGCCATTAAAGTTTCAGCACCACCGCTATAGGATAAGAAAACATTAACGTTCGCCGTTGAATCCGTTTTGCGCCAAGCCACACGCATGGTAGAACCCGCATCAGCCACATGCGCACCGTGCGGAGCAAGCAATGTCAACGTATTGTTGGCGATTGTAAAGGGCGGCGAATACTTAAATACCCCGGTAGATGCACCGCTACTTGTTAAACACTCTACCCCGGCAATATAGGCACTACTTGGCGCTAAAGACGTTGGTACATTCCAAGTGTAATAACCAGTATTAGGAACCTTGCTCGCAATTATTAGCGCTGTAGGACCACCGGCGTTATAGATAACATTTACGTAGGTACAAGCATCAGAATGCCACTCAATACGTGCGCGACGGCCAGCGGCAATAACAGCCCCAGCTTTGGGGAATTTGATGGTCGCGTCATAGCCGCGCCCAAAATTTTCTAGGGCATACGGATAGCGATCAACAATGCCGCTTGACGGCACGACAACACCATTGGTGTCTTGTACGGTAATTTTGGAATAGGGCGTTATGTTGGGGCCAGGATTACCAGAGATACCGGGGGCATCCCAAAAATTACCGCCCACCGCAAATTCATCATCAATCTTAATAGTGCCGGTATTGGTTATAACGAGCTCGTTCGTTTTTACAAAACGATTACGGAAAAACTGGGTGCCCGGAAAAGTACCAGATGCATTTGCGGCATAAATGGAATCAAAAACCGTATTTACGTATATTTTATTAGATGCAGTATTGTCCAACGTAAACCCACCGGTACCCGCCGCTGTGACGAGTTTTTGACCCAGTGGATTGATGCTTGATATATAGTTAAAGGCGATATCGTTGTTGGTACTGCTACCTTTAGCGAGAATACCACCGCCTTGTTCTTGATAGGTTGTTGAATTGCGGTGCAATACGTTGTAGTCAGTTACGCTAGAAGCACTGGCAATAGCGGGATCACAAAAATCGCGTAAATTGCGGGTTAATATTCCGCCCTGTAAGTTTTCAGTTACAACATTACCAAGAATATAATTATTGCTTGACGCATACACCGCAACCCCTACTTCTGGCGCACCACGTGTGTAATTGCCCGCAAGATAATTCGCGTTAGAACCGCAATTTAGCCAGAAACCAACGCCATCTTTTCGGCTTTTATTGGCTGGAATAGTAGGTGAAAATCGATAGGCATCAGCCTCAGTGGTATTGTGTACGATGCTGCCGAAACTGCTTGAATCAGTAAAGTTAATACCTTCATCAAAATAGCCGCTAACGGTATTGCCCTCAACCCGCGCATAGTTTGAGTTTTTAACCGCAATAGCGTGCCGTGCCGCTTTAACCACTGTATTGTTTAGCAATTGATTATTGCTGCCCCCAATCAACACAATGGCATGGGTAAGCCGCACATCATTTACCCGCGAATTCATCACGATATTGCGGGATGAATTGGCAATATTAATGCCAACACTCGCGCTTTTATTCACGGTGACATTATCAATCACGCTATCAGTTACCGCTTGCAACACAATACCATCAACGCTATTAAGTGAACCTGAGGTATCGGAATTAATGATGGTATTGCGAATTTGCACATTACGAATCCCACCAACCGTGGAGCCTTCAGGATCCGATACAACGATGCCACCAAGGGGAGAATTAATTGTCACCCCATCAAGCACCGCACCCGAGGGAATAGAAGCCGTAAGCGTGCCCCCCACCAGCGTATTTATTGGCCGCACCCACAAGCCATAAAACAAACCGCCACCCGAAGGATTAGCATTTAATATCGTAGCCCCCGCACCGCCAGTACCCATCACGGTGACCGCTTTGGTTAGCCAAAAAAATTGGGCAGCGGCACCAGAAATATAAAGCGTGGATTGCGGAGTGTAGGTACCGGGTGACAACAAAATAGTGTCACCGGGAGAGGCATTTTCAATAGCTAGATTTAAATTACCACCGGGGGATAGATTGAATGTAGCCGCCATCGCACACGTAGCGCTAAATGCAGCAAGAGAAATTACACTTTTAAATGCAACCAGCAGATGCTTCATATTAACTCCAGTGAAAACGTGGAAAGTCAAATAGTAGCATCTGCTGTTGCAGGATTGAAATAGTTTTAGAGGTTTGGGATACCGTGATTAGGGGAGGACGTCTGCTTGCATTCCGAAGTTACGCAAAACAGCACTTTTTCCTAAATTTGTTCACGACTGCTGTATCTCCAATCAATTCGACTTCAATCTAGACCTTCGATAAACCAAATCCCAACTCCAAGGACTGATCAATTTGTTGATGGTGCACAAACTGTCAGTTATACCCCGTGCAGGAGCGATTTTATATTCTACTCCTTGAAGATTTCTATCCGGCGCACTATTATCGCCGCGTTGCGGGAGAGGTGCTGTCGAGAAATCCAAATAGTTACCATTACCAATATAAAAATCGCTATGGCATCTGCCTTCAGTAAATCCACTTGTTGGTTCATCAACGTAGCCGACCATAAAATCCAATTTCATCTCAAAATTATAACTTCCATCGGTGTTTTGCGTTGGAGTTGATGTAAACACGGAATGCCTGTCTGGATTAGAAACTAAGCCCGGGCCATCAAAAAAACGCTTCTCAACTGAACCTTCAACGATTGTTGGAACGAACTTATCATCAATAAAACGGAAGTAGTTAAACTTAGTGAACCTTTCTGCCGGTCGAGCAACAATAAACCCTTCACTACCGGCAAGATTGACGAACTGCCAATCCAGCGAGATGGTCTCTGCTACGTTCGCCACGGTTAGCGGTGCTAGCGACGCCAATACCCGACGTGCGTTTGGTGATGCTGCGATTACCGTTCTATCAGTTTCTGGACAAACCGCCTCACTGTCATCCAACCACATTGTACCCGCACGCGTTCTACCTGCAAGATCCATAATTGGTAAAAGGGGGTTAGGCGGGTTACTCATCGCCGCTTTGCACCACTTCCGCTTTGGTCCAAGCTTCTCCCATTTTTCAACACCATTCAACATTACATACTGTTCAACGTCGCCTTGAAAAGTTGGATCGATGGAGCGAACCGCATACACTCCGCTTCCGTCGGGACCAGTAGTATCCGTATAAAACATAAAATACTTCCACGTCTGAATGCCATCTGCAATTACAGGTGCCGTGGTTATTGATGGCTGTCCAGCACCATAACTGAGATCTCCAGGTTCGCCAGAATCATTTGGCCTTACGCTATAGTTGACTATAAAAGGTCTTCTGCCAAGAAGTGGCTGGAATGTTTGGCCACCATCTGTACTTTTTGCTACGCCTATTCTGGTGTAGTCATCAGGTCCTGGTATTGCGGGTAATGCTGGTGTTATTACAATATCACCGGACTTAACCTCAGGTATCTCTTTTTGCGGATGAGGCACATGTCTGCCAGCGCCATAGTACATGTAGTATTCAGAAGCAACTTTTATCACACTCGGGTCACAAAGGTTTCTTGAATCAAACGTTGCTGGAATTATTTCGACGTTATTCGCATCTCTCATGATTGGCGGTGGAGTAATCGCTGGTAAAACTTGCTGGAAAGCTACAGTTGATGCAACCGTTGGATTGCCCCAGCTACCGGCTGACTGAGGATCGCCTAGCGTTTCCGCGTATTTTATCGAATCACCCACCCCGTAGCCTGAACACCACCAAGCTTTATGGATGTACTGTCCTGACTGAAGAGGTTCGCGCATAACCGTAGGAGTGTAGTCCCAAGTTCTGTTCCATACAATCATCGGGTTCGGATCGCTGACATCATTAAAATTAGCGAAATTCCATGTCTTAATCACAGCTGGTTCATTTACGCTAATCGGATCGGCAACAAATGTTAGCGCTTTGATCTGTACGGTTTGCTCAGTAGATTGCGTTAATACTGTTTGCGACAGCGTGTTAGTGCTATGTAGCTTCGCCTGAAAGGTGTGGGTACCAACCGGTGTGTTAAGCCAACGATAAATAAACGGCGCTGCTGTAAGTGTTGCCAATGGCGCTACGGCATAAGTTCCGCTTGGCAAACGATTATAAATTTCTACTTTCGTTATCGTACCGCCTACAGCGTTCGCACTTGCCTTCAGATCAATACCCGTACCCAAACCTGCGGATTTCGCCGCAAGAGAAACAGTCGGAACATCGTCGACGACAAAACTTACAGTCGGTGACCGCGGGCCTATCTCTGTATTTACATTAAAGGGTCGAACAGTTAGAAGGTACGAACCAGCCAGTGCCCCCTCCCAAACTCCAGTATATTTACCGTTTACGCCGGCATTTATCGGGACTAATCTAACTTGAGCCTCGCCCACATAAAACCCAAGCTGTGTAATACCAGTAGTATCCAACACAGTTGCTTCAATATCAATATCACCCGGCACACCTGTACCCGTGGGTGATGTGATACTAATAATATTACGACGCCATGCCAAACCCATACATCCCTTGGCGGTTGAAGCATCCGACCTATTCTTCCACATAGATACATCTGTGTGAAATTCTGCATATTGAGCACCAGGGGGTTGGTGATTACTTAAATCAATTTCAGCAACCCATGTATTCGTATTTGGAATTTGGGTACCTGTGTAAGATACAAGGTCTCGATTCCCGTTTACCGGATGAATCCAATAAGTATTAAAATAAATCTCGCTATTAGGATATGTCCCCTTATCAGCGTAGATTGCTGGCACGTTATAAGCGTATACCTTAAATTTTGTTGTTCCCACGGGCAAGCCATAAACTCGAGTTACGTACATCGAAGGTTCGGACATCGTAAAATCTGCACCGCTGCACATTTCAGGATCAACCTTCGTATTCGCCATTCCTTGCGCTGTTCCACTCGATGTCGTCGCTTGCGCAATAATAGAATAAGACCCTGCTTCCACGTTTGACCATGTTGCGTTATAGGTTTCAGTATTCCCTTGCTTTGTACCTATTGCAATTTCATTGACTGCAGAAACTGAGCCCTTATAAAATTTAACGGTATTTACTGCACTGGCGTTACCCATAACTTTTGCGGTAAGCGGAACGGTTGCAGGTAGAGGTGTTACAGGTACGTTCGTTACAGGGGGCAATGGGCCCGCGGGCATAACAATAACTGTATTGTTTGGCGGTTCAGTTATGCTGACCACTAGTCCTACCGTAATTACGGTCGCTGTAGTTACCGTGATTGCACCTGTATTATCAGTCGCACTTGCGGTTAGCGAATATGGGCCATTAGCAGCATTAGCCCATGTATATGTGTAAACATTCGTTGTGCCCTGCTTCACCCCTGTACCTATTAAGGTGGTTCCACCACGATAAAATTTCACCGACGCTATAGTGCCATTACTGTCATTGGCCGTTGCGCTTAAAGTGATTGGTGCGGACATTGCAAAGGCCGTGTTACTAGCAGGTGCTGTTAGGGCTACGGTTGGCGACGCATTCACTATGATAGTTCTAGCGGCGGATGCTATTGTTACGTCATCATTATCGTAAGCTTTCGCCGTAATCGAATACGTTCCCCCACCTACGTTAGGCCATACATAGGTATAAGGCGCTGTGGTGAGCGTGGCGATAACCGTGCTTCCATTTAAGATTTCTACTTTGCTGATCGTTCCACCACCAGCGTCTGCCGCTGTGGCGGTAATAGTTACGCTGGCGGGGCTGTTATAGGCAGCGTTATTGGCTGGTGCGGTTAAACTTACGGTTGGCGCCGCATTTACTCTAAATGCCCGCTCGGCTGAAGTAGTACTTGTGGTGTTGTTATCAATTGCAATTGCGGTTACTAGATAGCTACCCGCAGCGGCATTGGTCCAGCTGTAAGTGTAGGTGTTGGTAGTGCCTTGACGAACACCTGTGCCAATTAGCGTGGTTCCGCCGCGATAAAATTTCACCGAGCTTATGGTTCCATTGCTATCGGCTGCATCCGCTGATAGCGTAATTGCTGTACCCACTGGGATAACGCTGCTTGCTGCTGGGCCGTTCATGGTAACAGTTGGTGCTGCGTTTACAATAACGTTTACCGTAGCTGATGTGGTGGTTTTACCATCGTTATCATACGCTTTGGCTTTAATTGGATAGCTACCCAAGGCAACGTTGGTCCAAGTAAATGTGTACGGCGCCGTCATCAAGGTTGCAATTACAGCGGTGTTATTGAGAATTTCCACTTTAGTAATGGTGCCATCAACATCGGCTGCGCTTGCGTTGATCACCACGGTGGCAGGTATTGTGGTGTAAATAGCGTTATTTGCAGGGGCGGTGATACTTGCTGTTGGTGCAGCATTCACACGGATAGTTACCGATGCTGATGTGGTGGATGCGCCGATATTGTCATAGGCAACGGCGGTAATAATATAGCTTCCTGCGAGTGCATTAGGCCAAGAAGCGTTATATTGGCCTACACCATTGGTGACTGAGGTAGCTGTCATTGCAGTAGCTACATTTATAGAAACAGTATCATTGACTGCGCGTACAAAGAACTCCACACGCTGAACGCTGCCGTCACTATCGCTAGCGTTGGCACGAAGCGCTATGGCGCCGGGCGCATAAATTACAGTGTTTATTGGTAACGCCAAACTTACCGTAGGGCGCGCACCGACGACTATCGCGACAGGGGCTGAGATCGTCTCGCCTAGAGAATTATCAATCGCTTTGGCAGTAACGTTGTATAAGCCAATTTGGGAGTTGGTCCACGTTGCGGTGAATGTGCCACCGACATTTGTTGTCGACTCAGCGACATTAACTGCACCAACAAAGAATTGTACTTTTGTGACAGTGCCGTCGCTATCAGCTGCAGTTGCGCTCATGGTAACCGAACCCGGTGCATAGGTGCCGGTGGCTGTTGGCGAGGTTACGCTTACCGTTGGCAATATATTGGTGATAACTGTTACGTTTATCGGTGCGGATGTGGTGGATGCACCAATATTGTCATACGCAACTGCTGTAACAATATAGTTGCCTACGAGTGCATTAGGCCAAGATGCCGTATACACGCCACCGCTGCCGGTCATTGCTGTATCTACCTTGATAGCGACAGTATCATTAACTGCACGTACAAAGAACTCTACGCGCTGAATAGTACCGTCAGCATCTGCTGCCATTACACTTAACGCTACGGCTCCTGAAGGTACGGTGCTATTGTTCGCGGGCGTGGTTAAACTCACTGTGGGACGTGCACCAACAACTATCGCCACAGGGGCTGAGATAGTCTCGCCCAAGGAATTATCAATGGCTTTAGCGGTTACGTTATACAAGCCAATTAGAGAGTTAGTCCACGTTGCTGTGAAAACACCGCCAACGTTTGTCGTCGATTCAGCGACATTAACTGCACCAACAAAAAATTGTACTTTGGTAACGGTGCCGTCGCTATCCGCTGCGGTTGCGCTCATCGTGACCGAACCCGGTGCATAGGTGCCGGTGGCTGTTGGCGCGGTGAGGCTTACGGTTGGTAATACATTGTTGGCTACGGTTACGTTAATAGGTGTAGATATTGTTACAGCACCCGTATTGTCAGTTGCTCTAGCAGTTACAGCGTATACCCCTACCTGTGCATTAGCCCATGTTCCAGTATAAACACCGTTACCAGTTGTGGTGCCCAATCCAAGCGATACCGCATCAGCAAAAAATTGAACTTGGGTAATTGTTCCATCGCTGTCCGCTGCGTTGGCGCTCAGTGCAATAACACCGGGTAGACGCGTGCCGCTTACAGGGGCGGTAACGCTTACCGTTGGCGGGACGTTAATGGCGGCGACGACGGTTACGGTCACCGCATTTGAAACCGTTACCGCACTCACATTATCGTAGGCGCGAGCAGTGACGCTGTATACGCCTACCAAGGCATTAGGCCACGTTGCGCTAAATACATTGCCGCTACCAGACATGGTTTCGGCTACTTTAACCACGCCAACATAGAACTCAACTTTGCTGATGCTGCCGTCACTATCTGTGGCGGTGGCACTGAGGGTGATGGAACCAGGGTTGTAGTTGGCAGTAGGTGCCGTCATGCTGACTGATGGGGCGACGTTCGCAGCAACAACAGTTACGGTCACCGCATTAGAAACTGTTACCGCATTAACATTATCGTAGGCGCGAGCAGTTACGCTGTATACGCCTACCAAGGCATTTGGCCACGTTGCGCTAAATACATTGCCGCTACCAGACATGGTTTCGGCTACTTTAACCACGCCAACATAGAGCTCAACTTTGCTGATGCTGCCGTCACTATCAGTGGCGGTGGCGCTAAGAGTGATAGCACCGGGATTATAGTTGCCACCGGGTGCAGTCATGGTGACAGCGGGGGCTACGT
>JANMDR010000306.1:0-11035 GCA_031376425.1 Betaproteobacteria bacterium | reverse complement strand
CTGTGGCTTGGGTCGCCGCTCTGGGCGGTCATTATTGGCTACTTGCGTATTTATGGGGGTTGGATTTTTAACAACATTTGCGGTGTTTTCTATTGTTGGCCGTGCGTTAATTTAAGGCGTTTATCATGAATAAAAAGATACTATTTGCGTTTGCGGCAGGTTTACTTTTTGCCTTAGGGTTAGTGCTATCTGGTATGACGCAACCCGCTAAGGTAAGCGGCTTTTTGCACCTAGCAGGCTTGGCAAAAGGGGTATCGTGGACAGCTGCAGCAGGCTTTTGGGACCCGTCATTGGCACTGGTAATGGGCGGTGCGCTGATGGTCACGTTGGCAGCGTTTGCAATCACACCAAAAATGCCAAAGCCGTGGGCCGACGTTGCTTTTCACTTACCTAAAAATAGTAAAATTGATTTTAAGCTCATTGCCGGTGCCGCCTTATTTGGTGCGGGTTGGGCACTAGCTGGCTATTGTCCTGGCCCCGTGTTTGCGTCGCTGCTCACAGGTGGTGCGGATGTGTTGATATTTGGTCTTGCGATGGTGGTGGGGATGGGCGTTGCCAAGCGCTTTTTCGCTTAAGAAGCCAAAATTATTGCGCATGCAACGCTATGCGCATAGTTTTGCCACAGTTGCGGGTTATCATCTCGGATTAATTGTCTGGCTAGCGCGACACCGTTTTCACACTTATCCCTATGAATCTTCTTAAAGCCGCCGGTGCGGTTTCGGTTATGACTTTGCTCTCGCGCATCACGGGTTTGATGCGTGAGGTGATTAGCTTTACTTTTTTTGGTGCCGGGCCCCTGCAAGATGCATTTCAGGTGGCTTGGCGCATTCCTAATTTTTTGCGTCGCTTGTTTGCGGAAGGGGCGTTTTCGCAGGCGTTTGTGCCGGTGTTTGCGGAATATAAAGCGCAGCGTGGAGAAGAGGAAACGCGGCAATTGTTTGAACGTGTGGCCGCCACCTTGGCGCTGGTGTTGTTAGTGGTAAGCATCATCGGCGTGGTGGCAGCGCCAGCTTTGGTGTGGATGATGTCATCGGGCTTTGTGGCGGGCAGCGCCAAGTTTGAGTTGACGGTGCAAATGGTGCGCATCACGTTTCCATATATTTTCTTTATCTCGCTGGTGGCGTGCTGTGCCGGTGTTTTAAACACGTTTTCATCCTTTAAAACACCAGCATTTACGCCAGTGCTGCTCAATTTAAGCGTGATTGGTACGACCTTACTGTTGGCACCGCATTTAAAAACCCCGATTCTGGCGCTGGCGATTGGTACAGCGGTAGGTGGCGTGGTGCAGTTGCTGTTTCAATTGCCTGCACTAAAGCGTATTGGTATGCTGCCGCGCTTAACGTTTCCCCAGTTGCCACCATTGCGGCCACTTGATCCTGCTGTGGCGCGTATCTTGAAGCTCATGGTGCCAGCTTTATTTGGGGTATCGGTGGCGCAAATTTCTATTTTAATCAATACGCAAATCGCTTCGCATTTGGGAGATGGTGCAATTTCTTGGTTGACCATGGCAGACCGTTTGATGGAGTTTCCATCGGCTATGCTGGGTGTAGCGATTGGCACGGTGCTGTTACCTTCGCTAGCGCGTTCGCACGCCACTGCTGATGCAGCGCAGTATTCACAGTTACTTGATTGGGGCTTGCGCTTAACATTTATGCTGTGCTTGCCAGCGGCTTTAGGTTTGGCGATGTTGGCTCTGCCATTGCTTTCTACTTTATTTCAGCACGGTGCAATTTCGCCCAATGATGTTACCCAAGCAAGCTATGCGCTGGTAGCTTATAGCGTGGGATTGGGCGGCATCATTCTGGTAAAAATTTTAGCACCGGGTTTTTACGCACGGCAAAATATTAAGACACCGGTGAAAATTGCTATAGCAACTTTAATCATCACGCAGCTATTTAATTTTGCCTTTGTGCCTTATATTGGGCACGCTGGATTAGCCCTATCTACCGGCTTAGGCGCGGTTTTTAATGCGGCGGTATTGTTCTACTTTATACGTAAAAGTGGCGGTTACACGCCAAGTAGCGGATGGCTAAAATTTCTTTTGAAGCTCGTACTCGCGCTGGCTGCGATGGGCTTGCTGCTGTGGCTGTGTGCGAGCGATGCCAAGGCGTGGACGGGTGTGAGCGGCTGGGCACGAGGGTTAAAATTAGCTTGGGTCATTAGTGCCGCAGTGGTAGTCTATTTTGGTGCGCTTTATGTATTGGGCTTTCGGGTAAAGGATTTCCGCCGTCATGGTTGAGCAAAACAAGTTAGAAACGCAGTTGGTAAAGCAGTTTAAGATAGCGCGCGGCCTTAACCGCCCTTTAGCAAATGCCAATGGCCGTGGTTTGGCCTTGGCGATTGGCAATTTTGACGGCGTGCACGAAGGCCATCGCGCAATATTGGCGCAGCTCACGCGCCATGCTGCACAGCATAATTTACAGCCGGCGGTAATGAGCTTTGAACCACTACCGCGTGAATACTTTGCGCGGGTAAAAACGATGCCGCATGCTCAATCATTCCAGCCAGCGCGGCTTTCCAGCGTGATTGAAAAGGCCGCCTATTTGCAGCGTGATGGTGTTGAAGGGCTATTCATCGCCAAGTTTAACGAAGCATTTTCAGCCCAAACGCCGACGCAATTTATTGATGCTTTAGTGCGCCTCAATTTAAAGCACCTCATGGTGGGGGCTGATTTTCGCTTTGGTAGCAATCGCGCAGGGAGCGTGCAAACCCTGCAGCAAGCCGGTGGAACACATGGCTTTACAGTGGCGGTGCAAGATGACGTGACGGTAGATGGTTTGCGGGTATCTTCGACACAATTACGGCAAAAGCTATGCCACTGGGCGGCTGATTTACATGTGCAAGACGCCCTAAATACAGGCTTCCTGCGGCATCCTTACAGCATCGTTGGGCGGGTAATTCACGGTAAAAAGCTGGGCCGCACTTTAGGGTTTCCTACGGTCAATATTGCGCTTGGTGCGTTAAGACGACTAAAACCCGCACTACACGGCGTGTTTGCGGTAAACTGTAGCCTTGTATCTCGCGGGCTCGAGGGAGTGGCGGGCGATGTGTTGCAAACTTGGAAGGGTGTTGCAAACGTCGGGACAAATCCTGCAGTCCAATCGGACGGCAAATACAGTCTAGAAGCCTTCCTCTTTGACTATTCTGGTGATTTATACGGAAAACGTCTTCGCATCGAGTTCGTCGCAAAAATCCGCAATGAAGCCAACTTCGCGTCTCTGGATGCGCTAATGGCGCAGATGCACGATGATTGCGCTAAAGCCAAAGCTTGGCTTAGCTGATACTTCCCTTAAGCACATTCATTTGAATGTACTGATATAAAAAGGAAGTTGTAATGACCACTGAAGCGACAGCAAAACCAGATTATAAAAACACCCTAAATTTGCCGGACACGCCGTTTCCGATGCGCGGCGATTTAGCCAAACGTGAGCCTGCTTGGGTCGCTAAATGGCAGGCGCAAGGCCGCTATGAAAAAATTCGCGCCGCTTCATCTGGCCGCCCTAAATTTATTTTGCATGATGGCCCACCGTACGCCAATGCGGCCATTCATATCGGTCACGCGGTAAATAAAGTGCTGAAAGATGCGGTCGTCAAATCAAAGCAGCTTGCAGGCTTTGATGCGGCCTATATTCCCGGCTGGGATTGCCACGGCATGCCTATTGAAATTTTTGTTGAGAAGCAGCATGGCAAGGGCTTGGCGGTAGACAAAGTATTGTCCTACGCGCGCGCGCATGCAGAAAGCCAAATCGATCTGCAACGCACGGATTTCATGCGTCTTGGTATTTTGGGGGATTGGTATAAGCCCTATAAAACGATGGATTTTAAAACCGAGGCCAATGAAATTCGCACGCTCGGTAAATTGTTTTCGCGCGGCTATGTAACGCGCGGCTTAAAGCCTGTGAACTGGTGTTTTGATTGCGGTTCGGCATTGGCTGAAGCGGAAGTGGAATACGAAGAAAAAACGTCCATCGCTATTGATGTAGCCTTTCCGCTGGCAGCAGAAGATGCGCCAAAATTACTCACGGCTTTTGGGCTGACGGCATTACCTGAAAGCGACGTTAAGTTGGTTATTTGGACCACCACACCGTGGACTATTCCTGCGAACCAAGCTGTGAACGTGCATCCCGAGTTTGAGTATGTGCTGTTACAAACGCCGAAGGGCGCGGTCATCATCGCCAAAGAACTCATTGCCGCCTGTTGCGCAAGGTGGAAAATTGTAGTGGCTGATACTCATGTGCTGGCTAGCTGCAAGGGCCAAGCGCTAGAATTGATTAAGTTCCGCCATCCGTTCTATGATCGTTTTTCGCCGGTGTATTTGGCGGATTACGTTACTTTAGATACGGGCACCGGCATCGTCCATTCAAGCCCCGCCTATGGTGAGGATGACTTCGCCTCGTGCAAACGCTATGGCATGAGCAATGATGAAATTCTGACGCCAGTAATGGGTAACGGTGTTTACGCCGAATCACTGCCGCGCTTTGGTGGGCAGTTTATTTGGAAGGCACAAGCAGCCATTGTTGCCGCCATTGATGAAGCTGGAAATTTATTGGCGCGAGAAGATTTTAAGCACAGCTATCCGCATTGCTGGCGGCATAAAACGCCTACAGTTTTCCGCGCCACTTCCCAGTGGTTTGTGGGCATGGATCGAATTACTCACGGTGGCACCAAAACCTTGCGCGAGCTCGCATTGGCGGCCATTGAGGCGACGACGTTCTACCCCGATTGGGGTCGCGCACGTTTGCACGCGATGATAAAAAATCGGCCTGATTGGTGTATCTCGCGCCAGCGTAATTGGGGCGTACCTATTCCGTTTTTTGTGCATAAAGAAACTGGTCTCACCCACCCCCGCACCTTAGAATTTTTAGAGCAGGTAGCGTTGCGCGTTGAGCAAACGGGTATTGAGGCGTGGCAGCATATCACCGCTGAAGAAATGCTCGGTGCGGACACCAAAGACTATACTAAAATTTCGGATACCTTAGATGTGTGGCTTGATTCCGGTGCCACCCATGAAACGGTGCTGCGGCAACGCGAAGAATTTGGTGGGCAGTTTCCGGCTGATATGTATTTAGAAGGCTCGGATCAGCATCGCGGCTGGTTTCATTCCTCACTGCTAGTGAGTTGTGCGATCAATGATGTAGCACCTTATAAGGCGTTGCTCACGCACGGCTTTACCGTAGATGGGCAAGGCCGTAAGATGAGTAAGTCACTCTTTAATGCTGTCGCGCCGCGCACCATATCAGATACCTTGGGTGCGGAAATTATTCGCCTTTGGGTGGCGTCAACGGACTATTCCGGTGAGTTGGGTATTTCGGATGAAATCTTAAAACGGGTGGTGGAAAGCTATCGCCGCATTCGCAATACCCTGCGCTTTTTATTGGCAAATACGGCGGATTTTGATTTCGCCACTGAGGCCGTCGCTATCGCCGATTTAAGTGAAATTGATCGTTATGCTTTAAGCTTAACGGCCAATTTACAACGCGATGTAGAGGCGCATTACGCTAAATTTGTGTTCCAGCCCGCCATGCAAAGCATTCAGCAATTTTGCTCTGAAGAACTCGGTGGTTTTTACCTAGATATTTTAAAAGACCGCCTTTATACCTGTGGTAAAAAATCGCAAGCGCGACGTGCTGCACAAACAACGCTTTGGCATATTCTGCAAAGCTTAACCAAACTGATCGCACCGATTTTGTCATTTACGGCGGAAGAAATTTGGGAAACCTTGCATCCCAATACCGAGATGACAATATTCACCGAAACTTTTTATAAAGTTCCGGCTGTAACCAACGAGGAAGACTTGCATAACCGCTGGAAGCGCTTGCGTGAAATCCGTAGTTTAGCCCTCGGTGCCATTGAAGCGCAGCGTAGCGCTGGGGCGCTAGGCTCATCCTTACAGGCAGAATTAACCATTCATGCTGGTGCTGATGCTGCGCTATTGCATAGCTTGGGTGATGATTTAAAATTCTTGTTCATCACATCTAAGGTGACTATTGTCGATACCGGCGTGGCGGATGCTAACCCGGTAATGACGGTACAACCCAGCACCTATGAAAAGTGTGGCCGCTGCTGGCATTATCGTGCTGATGTAAGCGCTAACCCCCAACATACGGGCATTTGCGGGCGCTGTGTAGATAATTTATTTGGAACTGGGGAATTGCGCCGCTATGCTTAATACTCCTAAATCGTCCACGGTGTGGTTGAAGTGGCTGGTCATTTCAGCCGTGATATTGCTCGCTGACCAAGCCACCAAGTTAGCCATGACGGCCAATTTCCAACTCGGCGAAGGTAAGGCTATTACCCCCTTCTTTAATTTACTGCTGGCGCACAATAAAGGGGCTGGTTTTAGTTTTTTGGCGGATCAAGGTGGTTGGCAGCGTTATTTCTTTATCGTGCTCACAACCGTAATTTCGGCAGGTTTGCTGTGGCTATTACGCGGTAGCCAAGGCAATAAATGGCTGTGTACGGCGCTGGCGCTGGTGCTGGGGGGGGCGTTTGGTAATTTAATTGATCGCGTAGCTTATGGCTATGTGGTTGATTTTATTCAGTGGTACATCCCCAATTCCACTTTGCCGCCTTGGCCCACGTTTAATATTGCCGATTCAGCCATTTGTATAGGTGCAGTCATGATGGTGATTGATAGCTTTAGAAAGCAGCCGCTAACCGAGGCCAAAACGACTGAGGCCAAAACGACTGAGGCCAATACGACTGAGGCTAAAACATGACCGATTGGGCCAAACAAATTGCGGCCAAAACCGCATTGGCAAGCCGTAATATTGAGCAGGGATTGAAGTCTGGCAAAGCTAGTGCGGTTGCCAGCGATAATGCACGTATACCGCCTGGGCAATCGCAAGTGAGCAATTTTCCGGTACTCGATATGGGGGTGCGGCCAGTGGTGAGCCGCGCTACGTGGTCGCTAAAACTCTATGGTGCTGTGGCAGAAGAGCTAGTGTTTAACTGGGAGCAGTTTTTAGCCTTACCGCAAGCAAATGTGCAAGCGGATATGCATTGCGTGACCCGCTGGAGCCAGCTGGATATGACGTGGCAAGGTGTGCTGGCGCGGGATATTATTGCGCTTGCTAAGCCTGATGAAGCTGCGCAATTTGTAACCCTGCATGGCGTGGATGGCTATACTACCAATGTGCCACTGGCTACATTGATCGATGATGATGTGCTGATTGCACACAGTGTGTTTGGCGCACCGCTGAGTGAGGAGCATGGCTGGCCTGCGCGTATGATAGTGCCCAAGCTTTATGCGTGGAAGGGGGCAAAGTGGTTAAGCGCGATGGAGTTTCACGTTAAAGACAAACCCGGCTTTTGGGAACAACGCGGCTACCATAATGTGGCTGATCCATTCCGCGAAGAGCGGTTTGGGTATTTTGAAGAATAGTGTTTTAATTAAGTTCGCTGTAGTATTTATTATTAGTAGGAATCGCCATGCAAACCCAAACTAGTACCAATAATTTTCCCGATTTAATGCTCGCAAACCCGCGTGGATTCTGCGCTGGCGTAGATCGTGCTATTGAGATTGTGGAACGTGCGCTCCATCAGCGTGGCGCACCAATCTATGTGCGCCATGAAATTGTGCATAATAAATTTGTGGTGGAAGACCTACGCAGCAAAGGTGCCATTTTTATTGAAGATTTGGCCGAAGTGCCAAAAGGCGCGACCTTAATTTTTAGCGCCCACGGTGTTTCCAAAGCTATTCGTGCTGAAGCAGATGCCCGTGGTTTTGAAGTATTTGATGCGACTTGCCCCTTAGTTAAAAAAGTCCATATTGAAGTTTCAAAACGCCGTGCTGAAGGCTTTGAAGTCATCATGGTAGGTCATGATGGTCATCCAGAAGTTGAAGGTACGATGGGGCAATCAGACGCGGGTATGTATTTAGTTGAAACCGCTGAAGACGTCGCCAAGCTATTCGTGGATGCGCCCAAGCTCACCTATGTAACCCAAACCACGCTATCAGTTGACGATGCTAAAACCGTCATTGATGCCCTAAAGACGCGGTTTCCCCACATCGTAGGGCCGAAGCAGGCAGATATCTGCTACGCCACCCAGAACCGCCAAGACGCCGTAAAGTTTATGGCACCGCAATGTGATTTAGTTATTGTTGTTGGTTCCCGCACTAGCTCCAACACTAACCGCCTGCGCGAGCTAGCGCAAACTTTCGGCTGCGAAACCTATCAAGTTGATGCCGCTGATGAGCTGCAACCCGAATGGGTAGTGGGTAAGCGCCGCATCGGTATTACCTCTGGCGCGTCAGCCCCCGAAGTATTGGTAAAAGATGTAATTGCCCGCCTGCGTACTTTGGGAGTAGCTAGCGTGCGTGAATTAGACGGCATTATTGAAAACATTACCTTCCCGATTCCCAAAGGGTTGAAAGATCAAGTGTTGGACGAATAAGCTTTATAAATTAGCTCGTCGATGCTGCGCCGCTAAATTTTAAAGGTTATTTTAAAGGTTGTTTTAAAGGTTGTCATGTCCACGTTCGATCTCTCCGTTCTTTTCTTCCTACAAATAGCCGTTATCCTTGGCGCTTGTCGGTTGGTTGGTATCGTATTTAAGCACCTAGGCCAGCCGCAAGTAGTAAGCGAAATGCTTACCGGCGTATTACTAGGGCCGTCGTTATTGGGTTGGTTAGCACCGTCGGTTAGCGCCGCATTGTTTCCGCCAGAATCGAAGCCGATTATTTTTGCAGTTTGCCAAATTGGTCTATCGCTCTATATGTTTTTGGTGGGGGTTGAGTTTGACCATGATTTAATTCGCAAACGCCTGCGAAGCGCTGCATCGGTATCTATTGCTGGCATTGCAGTGCCCTTTGCCTTGGGCGCGGCGCTGGCCTATTGGATTTCAGGCAACGGTAGCACTGATCCGCTGTTTTCGCTTAAAACGACCACTATGCAAGCCATGTTATTCATGGGTGCGGCAATGTCGATCACCGCCTTCCCAATGCTGGCACGCATCATTTTAGAAAACGGGCTAGCTAAAACTTCATTAGGTACATTGGTGTTGGCAGCAGGCTCTATTGACGATGCTGCCGCGTGGTGTGTGCTGGCTGTGGTGTTGGCAAGCTTTCAAAGCAACTTTACTATCGCCGCGTATGCGATTGGCGGGGGCATTGGCTTTTGCCTGCTGTGCTTGTTTGTGGTGCGCCCAGCATTGCTACGTTTAGGTCGCCAAGTGGAAGCAACAGGTGAAATGAGCCCGGGTATTTTAGTGTTTGTATTGATGCTGGTCATGCTCGGCTCATGGTTTACCGACATCATTCAGATATACGCCGTATTCGGCGCTTTCATGATGGGTCTAGCCATGCCACGCGGTAAGTTTGCCGCAGAACTCATCCGCCAGATTATGCCGCTCACCACGGCATTATTGCTGCCCATGTTCTTTATCTATTCTGGCTTAAACACCAAGCTAGGATTAGTGAATACGCCCTATTTATGGGCAGTTGCAGGCATCATCTTAGTGGCGGCGGTGTTGGGTAAAGGCGTGGCCTGTTACGGTGCCGCCCGCCTAAATGGAGAAACACACTATCAATCGGTAGCTATCGGTACGTTAATGAATGCGCGTGGTTTGATGGAATTGATTATCCTAAACATCGGCCTGCAGCGCGGCATTATTGAGCCCGCATTGTTTACCATCATGGTGCTAATGGCGATAGTAACGACACTGATGGCAACCCCGATTTTTCAATGGACGCGAAGGGCGGCAGCGCGGTCGGGTGAGGTGGTATAGCCTGTCGCTGTATCTGTAGGGGTGCATTGCATGCGCCCGAACGGTGGAAGTGCGGCGGTCTCGGCCTTTGGTGCCGCGATTGACCTACTTGGGTTGGGCTAGCGGTGTTAAATCAAGCGTTAGTCGTCACTGATATAGGCTTGCATAGCCTTTGCTTGCACTTAAGGGCAATTTGAAAGGTTTTTTATGAGCAAAATGCACAACCCACCCCATCCCGGCGAAGTCTTACGAGAGTATCTACCAGAGCACCTCACGCTGATTGAAGTTGCTAAGCGTTTGGGCGTAACACGGCATACTTTGTCCGCCATCTTGAATGGGCGGTCTGGAGTTAGCGCCGAAATGGCAGTGCGTTTATCGAAAGCACTCGGTACAACTGCTGACTTATGGCTAGGTTTGCAAATGCAATATGAGCTGTGGTTAGTGTCGCGCAAACCAGCATTGCGCGTGCAACGTTTGGCGGCGTAGAAACTTTATTTGAGTAGTTGATTGCAAGCCTCATCTCGCTAGGAGCGGTGTTTAATATTATGGTGCTAATCAGGATAATGCCGTCAACGCTAAAGGTGCCCATAATCATAGCGTGGCATTTCATACCTTGTCACTGTTCAACGTGCAACGATGATGGGTAACGCGTAAGGGTTTACAATTAAGATTATGTTGTGAGTTGCAATGAGTTTTTCGACTAATTGAAAGGGTAGCTAGTATGAAAAGCCGTTATGTTTCCCAAACCCCATTACGCATGAGCGGCGTACCATGCTTTGTAGGCACACGTGTTCCGGTTAAATCGCTTTTTGATTACTTGGAAGCGGGCGATAGTTTGGATGTTTTTCTTGAGCAATTTCCCACGGTTAGTCGTCAACTTGCGGTTGGCGTGCTGCAGGAATCGCAGCAGGCGTTATTAGCGGCATAGTTAATTTATGCGCGTACTGCTAGATGAATCTGTGCCCAAAGCATTGGGGTTTTTACTTGAAACACATTTCGTGCGTACCGCACAGCACATGACCCAGCAAAACCAACAAAAGCCTCTAAATATAAATTTAATACCCTGCTGGAAAATGCAAAATGCGTTTTAAAACGTGCGATGCTTTAGGTGTGTTGTTTTTTTTTAAGTCATTTTTATGCAAGTAGATTTAAATATTATTTGTTCACCCTATTACTGTTTTTAGTCTTTAAATGAGACCCCATGAAAAAATATCTCCTAGCACTTATTTTTAGCCTCTTTTTACCAACGCTTGCAAACGCCGCTACCGTTAGCACAGCAGGTATTAAGCCCGGGGGGGGGGGGGGGGGGGGGGGGGGGGGGGGGGGG
>JANMDR010000298.1:0-9322 GCA_031376425.1 Betaproteobacteria bacterium | reverse complement strand
ATACGAAAAATGCGCGGTGGTGGTACCGAGTAGGTGATTTAATGCGGCTGCATTTGAGTTAATTTGCGCGAGTTGATGCGGGCCAACGGCGCAAATAACAGCGTCAAACTCGATACGTTCTTCGGTTTTATCAACATTCGAAAAGCCAATAGAATAGGGCATTTTCACCGTATCATTAAGTGAATGGGCATCAATGTTGCTAATCCTTACGCTGGTTTTAACACTACCGTTATTGCGCAACAGCCATGTTGCAGCGGCATCGGGAAATAGCGCACTTAAATCAATATTAGGCAGTAATAAATCACTGCCACCACGCGCGCCAAATAAGGCATCGCGCAGCACATTGGCAAACACTTGCGCGCAGGCATTGGCGATTGGGGTATTGAGGGCGGAAACGCAGAGTGGCTCCCAAAATAGGCGAATAATTTTAGCGCTTTGGCCTCCCGTTTCAAGCAGATTCTTTACGGTTTGCTCAGGCAGCACCTTAAATTTTTTAAATTTTAGTTTTTGCATGAACCACGCGGCACCAAGGCGTTCACCAATACTGATGCCACGCGCCGTAAATAGGGCAATTGCTAAAGGGGCGGATGCAGGCCACCATGACGGTACATTGGCAGGCGCACGCATGGAAAATCCGGGGGCTAATTGCAAATTAAGCGGTACGCGGTTAAGCGCATTTTCGGGTACGCCCACATCCCGCATCAGACCCAATAGGCAACTGTAGGCACCCGACAAAATATGCTGACCATTGTCCAGACTAATATCCTGATAATCCACCCTTCGGGCGCGGCCACCCAAGACCTTTGCAGCTTCAAATACCGTTACCTGCGCACCGCATTGGGTGGCGCGTACGGCAGCAGCCATACCTGCGTAACCACCGCCAATAATGGCAATGCGTTTTTGTGCTGGCTGCGGTGTCTGTATATTAACGCTCACGTACTAATCCACGTTTTCCACGCAATCCACAATTTACGAATCGGGGTTAGCGAAGTACGTTGGTTGAGCACTTTAAAGCCATCGCGCTCAATTTCCACTAACAAGGTGCGATAAATGGCCGACATAATTAGCCCCGGCCGTTGCGCTCGTTTGTCTTCCGGCGCTAAGGCAGCAAAGGCCGTATCGTAGGTGCGTTGTGCGCGTTCGCTTTGAAAGGCCATGAGTTGACTAAATGCCTCGGTATGTTTGGCATGCAGTAAATCTGCGACTGAAACATTGAACCGCGCTAAATCTTCCAATGGCAGGTAAACCCGGTCGCGACGGGCATCTTCACCCACATCACGAATAATATTGGTGAGCTGAAATGCTAAACCTAAATTTTCAGCGTATTCCATTGTTTTAGGATTGGTAAAGCCAAAAATCGATGCCGATAGCTGCCCCACCACGCCAGCGGCACAGTGACAGTATTGTTTTAAGGCGGCAAAATCGGTGTAGCGATTGCGGGTTAAATCCATCTCCATGCCGTCAATAATTTCGCTTAAGCGGCCTTTATCCACACCAAATTGAGCCACTGCTGGCGCGAGTGCTTTAGACACGGGATGTTGCGGCGTGCCATCGAATAAATTGCCTAATTCGGTGCGCCACCAGCCTAGTTTTGCACGGGCGATGTTGACGTCGGAAACTTCGTCAACGATATCGTCTACTTCGCGACAAAATGCGTACAAAGCCGTGATCGCACGGCGGCGCTCGGGTGGCAAAAATCGAAAACTGTAGTAAAAGCTAGAGCCACTTTTAGCGGCTTTTTCTTCGCAATATTGATCAGGAGTCATTAAAGGAACGTGTGTTGAGGATTGTTTGTTAAGGATAATTTGTTATTTACCAAATACGGGTCAGTTGTTTGAGCCAATCGCGTTTGCGCATTACGGGGCGATGTTTAAAAACATCGCTATTTACCGCATCAATTTTATCCAAAATCGTAGCACCACCAGCGATAACAAAACGTAACTCAAAACCAAATCGACCGCCCAAGCGTTTCGCTAATGGCTTACCAGCCAGCAATAGTGCGCGTGCACGCTGCACCTGAAAGCGCATAAATTCAGGCCATTCACCTTGGCTGGCGTTGTTAGCTACGCTGTTGGCTATTGCTGCATCGCTTAAATTAAAGCGCGCTAACTCATCTTGCGGCATATATACACGGTCTTTCTGCCAATCCACCCCAATATCTTGAAGAAAATTGATAATTTGTAATGCCGAACAAATCGCGTCGCTCTGTTGCAAGTTTTCAGGCGTTGCTTTCACGTGCAAATGCAACATGAGGCGGCCTACCGGATTGGCCGAGCGGGCGCAATAATCTAGTACTTCAGCATAATTTGCGTAACGCGGTTTAACCACATCTTGACTAAAGGCATCGAGGAGATCGTAGAAAGCAGAGAGCGGTAAGTTATATTCTTTAATATGGCTGGCAAGCCTTGAAAATAAGGCATCTACCGGCGTATCGCCAGCACGAATCAAATTTAATTGGGCAATATAACCACTTAGCAGCGCCAATCTTTGTGCCGGCTGCAAATCACCTTCATCGGCAAAATCATCAGCCGTACGCGCAAAAGCATAAATGGCTTCCACCGGCCGACGCATATGGCGCGGCAGCAATATGGAGGCAACAGGGAAGTTTTCGTAATGGTCAATGCTCATAGCCGCCAATTATCGCCGATTCAAGGGTATCAGGGGGCATCAGGCCGCAGCAATGTCAGTTGCAGGGCGTTTTTTTGCATCAAAGTCTGGCGTACTTCAATCAAGTCGTGCAATTCCGTAAAAAAATAGACGACAGTTTCTATAAATGCGCTATAATTGAGGGCTTGGAAAAATGCGAGTGTGGCGAAATTGGTAGACGCACTGGATTTAGGTTCCAGCGCCGTAAGGCGTGGGGGTTCGAGTCCCTTCTCTCGCACCAAGATCAATTTGTAGTTATGTTTGTTTCAACTAGCGGCGCCCGCGCTTAGATGTACGCTGCGGGCGTTGTGCTTTCTGGCATTCTGCGCCAAAAACACCTCAGTCTTAGCGATGTTTTCATTCGTAAAACATCGATTGAGAATGTGGCCCTAATTTTAGGAAATTCCATGCAAACTCAAGTCACTCCTACCGCCGTGAACAGCTTAGAACGCAGTCTTCCGTTGGTTATCTCTGCCGCTGAAATGGAAGCGCAAGTTATGGCGCGTCTAAAGCAAGTTGCGAAAACCGCAAAAATGTCGGGCTTTCGTCCCGGTAAAGTGCCCTTTAATGTGGTGGTAAATCAATACGGTTACTCGGTGCGTCAAGAAGTGATGGGTGCCAGCGTTGAGCGTGCTTTTGTTCAGGCCGTGACAACGGCGCAAATGCGCGTTGCCGGTCAGCCGCGCATTGCAGCCGCTGAAACAGGAGCTAATTCGGATAAATATGAGTTCGTGGCTACTTTTGAAGTGTTTCCCGAAGTAAAAGTGGGTGATCTCTCCACACAAAAATTACTCAAGCCAATCGTTAGCGTCGGTGATGCTGATGTTGATCACACTATTGCTACTTTGCGTAAGCAACGCGCTAAGTTTGAAGCCACCACCCGTGCCGCACAAAACGGTGACTTCGTAAAAGTGGATTTTGTAGGTAAGCTTAACGGTGAAGTATTTGCTGGCGGCGAAGCCAAAGATTTTAGCGTAGTGCTGGGCGAAGGCCGCATGTTGCCGGATTTTGAAGCCGCTATCGTGGGCATGAAGCCTGCGCAAGAAAAAATATTCGATCTTACTTTCCCGGCTGATTACAAAGAAGAATTAGCAGGAAAAACCGTGCAGTTCTCGGTTACCGTAAACGCATTGAGCGAGCCAATTTTGCCTGAGCTAGACGCAGAATTTGCAAAAAGCCTTGGTGTAGACAACGGCGACGTGTCAAAAATGCGCGGTGAGATTAAAGCTAATTTAGAGCGCGAGTTGAAAAAACGCGTCGAAGTTAAAATTAAAGATCAGGTGATGGAAGCCGTGATTGCGGTGTCCGATGTGCCGCTACCACGGGCACTGGTTGAGCCTGAAATTGGCCGCTTGCAAGCGCAAGCAGTTGAAGACTTGCAGCGTCGCGGTATGACTACTAAAGACCTGTCTTTGCCTGCAGATTTGTTTGTTGAGCGCGCGGAAAAGCGTGTGAAGTTAGGTTTGCTACTCAATCAAATTATTGCTGATAATCAAATTAAAGCGTCGCCCGATAAAGTTAAAGCCATCATTGAAGAGCATGCTGAAAGCTACGAAGAACCGCAGCAAATGGTGAAGTGGTATTACAGCCAGCCTGACCGTTTGGGCGAAGTGGAAGCATTGGCAATTGAATCCGCAATCGTTGATTGGTGTGCCGGTAAAATGCAATCAGCAGACGAAGCGCAGAGCTTTGATGCCGTAATGGGCATTGAGCGCAAGTAAAGGCTTTACCTAAAGCATTTACCTAAAGCCTTAGCAAAGTATTGTGTAGATACCAGTATTTAGGGTGTTTTCAACTGAGTCGCTATTTTAAAAACCCGCCAGTGCGTTTGGCGGGTTTTTTATTGGCGGTCAGGTATTGAATTTTGCCGCGATGAAATTTCCACCATGTTTGACTTGAATCCGCGCAAGACGAGCCAATGTATTACGATACGATTATTGTAAATAATAGTTTGTTAGGCTGCTGCCGCACTTCCGAGTAGCGCCGCTATCTCCTACCAATGCCCCCCCACCGAAATTCACCAAATTGAGAACGCTATGAAAACCTTTTATGACTTTCAATCCCAAGCCTACGATATGTCTGGCATGGCACCTGCCCATCGCGATGATTTAGAAGCGCGAGGTTATCGTTCAGCGGCGCCTACTGGCTTAGGCTATGTGCCGATGGTGATCGAGCAATCTGGTCGCGGCGAACGTGCTTTCGATATTTATTCACGCATGTTGAAAGAACGCGTAATGTTTTTGGTTGGTGAAGTGGTTGATCCTGTCGCTAACTTAATTGTGGCGCAGATGTTGTTTTTAGAAAGCGAAAATCCCGATAAGGATATTTCTTTTTATATCAATTCCCCCGGCGGCTCCGTCACTGCGGGTTTAGCCATGTACGACACCATGCAGTTTATTCGTCCCGATGTATCCACTCTTTGTACTGGTTTTGCCGCTAGCATGGGTGCCTTTTTGCTTTGTGCTGGTGCCAAAGGTAAGCGTAACAGCCTGCCCAATGCCCGTATTATGATTCATCAGGTATCCGGTGGCTTTCGTGGTCAGGCATCCGATATTGCGATACATGCCAAAGAAACGCTGTTCCTAAAAAATCGCCTGAATGAAATTATGGCTAAGCACACCGGCCAGCCGATTGATGTTGTGGAAAAAGATACGGATCGCGATAATTTCTTGTCTGCAGAAGATGCTCTAAAATACGGTATCATCGACAGAATTTTGCAAAATCGCACCGAATTAGCGGCAACACCAGCGTAGCCATTACAGCATGAATGCCCAACGTTATTTTTATGTTGGGCATGAAACAAAAAACAGGAAATAGGTATGTCAGAAAAGTCCGGCGATAAACTCTTGTATTGCAGCTTCTGCGGGAAAAGTCAGCACGAAGTGCGCAAACTCATTGCGGGACCCTCCGTATTCATTTGCGACGAATGTATTGATCTTTGCAACGATATTATTCGTGAAGAAGCCCAAGCCGACCCTGCAACAAAAAATAGTAAGAACGAACTACCTACCCCGCAAGAAATTAGCGAAATTCTTGATCAATATGTAATCGATCAAATACCAGCTAAAAAAATTCTTTCTGTCGCTGTTTACAATCATTACAAGCGCTTACGCTCTGGCTCAAAAGAAGGTGAAGTTGAGCTCGCCAAATCGAATATTCTGCTCATCGGCCCAACGGGTTCCGGCAAGACTTTACTTGCACAAACACTGGCACGCCTGCTGAATGTACCGTTTGTAATTGCCGACGCGACTACCCTAACCGAAGCTGGTTATGTGGGTGAAGACGTTGAAAATATCATCCAAAAGCTATTGCAGAAATGCGATTACGATATTGAAAAAGCACAACGCGGTATTGTTTATATTGATGAAATCGATAAAATTTCGCGTAAATCAGATAACCCTTCAATTACCCGTGATGTCAGCGGTGAAGGTGTGCAGCAAGCCCTACTTAAACTTATTGAAGGCACTATCGCCTCTGTGCCGCCACAAGGTGGCCGCAAGCATCCGAATCAAGAGTTTGTACAAATTGATACCACCAATATTTTGTTCATCTGCGGTGGTGCCTTTAGCGGCCTTGAAAAAGTGGTACAGCAACGCACCGATAAAGCCGGTATTGGTTTTGGTGCGGCCGTGCGTTCCGCAAAAGACCGTGAAGCCAACAACAGCCTATTGCGCGATGTAGAACCCGAAGATCTTATTAAGTACGGTTTAATCCCGGAATTTGTGGGCCGCCTACCCGTTGTAGCGATGCTAGAAGAGTTAGATGTAAAAGCGCTAGTGCGTATATTGACGGAGCCAAAAAATGCCTTAATCAAGCAGTATCAGCGTTTATTAGGCATGGAAGGCGTAAGCCTAGAGTTCCGCGAAACCGCATTGGCCGCTATCGCTAAAAAAGCGCTAGAACGCAAAACCGGCGCGCGCGGTCTGCGCTCCATCATTGAGCACGCCTTGCTCGATATTATGTTCGAGCTGCCATCAATGCAAAACGTAGAAAAAGTGATTGTGGACGAAGGCACAATCACTGGAGACGTAAAACCGATATTGGTATATGCGGATATTCCGAAGGTAGCTGGCGCAAAGATGTAGCGAGTTTGGCACTTCAAAAAAACCACATCAAATGATGCGGTTTTTTTAATTTATGCAAGCGGATTTAAATATTATTTGATCACGGTGTCCCTCATAGGGGCGAAAAATCTTTCGCCCTCTGTGGTGGCAATTACCGTTATCTTATTTATGCGCTGGCAATAGCGTGAGAAGAAAAATAATTGTGAGCTTAGCTCGTTTTCTTAGCCACCTGTTTTTTGCCTTCAACTGATATTGCGCCTGCGCATATGCGGAATCTGCGCCGCCATTTCCCGATAGCTCACTAGCGCCGCTTCAAGGTCATCTTGTGCGGCTTCCCGCGCCCACGCATATTCATGGGCAGGGGTATCGTAAGCGGGGCCAACGATAGCAAGCAAGGCTTCAAATTCTTGCCATTTTGCCGCGTTCGATACGGCATTATTATTTGGAAAAGTGGCTGGCTGACACCCAACAAAAACAACAAAAGCTCCTTTGTCTTGCTGACACCCCCCCTTTGTTGGTTTTGTTGGCACGGGTTTGGGCACTTCCTGCAATATTTTTTGTTGTGCTTGCGTAAGCTTTAGCTGTTCTAAGTAATTCATATCAACTTTACCTATGGGTTAATCCAATGATTTGGGTGTATAAAAAATATTTGATATAAGTGGCTGGCTGGCACCCTACAAAACTTACAAAAGCCCCTTTGTCTTGTTGACCCCCCCTTTTGTTGGTTTTGTTGGCACGGGTTTGGGCACTTCTTGTAATATTTTTTGCGTTAGCGGCGTAAGGTTTAGCTGTACTAGGTAATTCATACGGCTCTTACCTTTGGGTTGATCCAAATGACGATTTTTGTTCTGCCGTCGGTTGGTTGTTCTTCCATGCGCAAATAATCAAGGTCTACTAAATACCGCACTGCCTCGCGGGTGGCTTCGGGTATGGTTAATTCTTTCCATCTTTTCATATATACGTCACGGTAAGTAAAAGGGTTTGATATATGGTTGCTTTCAATGTGTTTGAGCAACGCCCTAGCACCTGCTATTTCTGTCTGCATTACGCTGGCATAAGCGCGGCGTGCATGGCTCTCTAGATACTGCGCCCATGACAATGCCCGATATAGTGCGGTGGTGCCAATCGCGCTTGATGTGTTATCCGCCAAATGAAACAGCAAGGCCAATGCAGGCACTAGCTTTCTATATTTAGATAAATGGGTGGTGATGGCATCGTGGTCGCTATCGCTACGTATGCGTGTTTCAAGGCTGCCCAGCCATGTATCAAACACTAGTTGGGCTTGCGCATCAAAATGCAAATAGGGCACACCTTCCTTATCAAAGTTCGCTCCTATAGCACCGATAGCCCCTATAGCAACAGGGTCAAGCGCATCCAGCCGTTCAAAGGTGGCAACTGCTGCTGCTCTGGCTTCGGTATCAGGCCATTGGTCTACATTTACCCAATCACTGCTAATATCAGGCCATACCAGTAACTGAAAGCGCGATATCAAACCATCGCCGCCATTGCTTGCTACTGTTTGCCGCAAGTACTCACCAATTACTGAAGGCTGAATACTACCCAGCAACGATAAGCAGCACGCATCTATGCGTAAATTAAACCCACGGCCAATACGGTCAAAGGTATACGGGTCTTTGCCGTTCCATCCGGTTAAAAAGAAGCCGCGTGCGCCTTCGTTACCTTCTTTGTCTAGTGATTTTAGTAAGCCGATTAGCTCATCACGGTAGGCTAATACCCCATTGGGGTTTGCCTGTAGTATTACGCCTAAGGCTTCCACCGTACAATCATTGACGATATAGCGCTTTTGCATAGGCTCACCTTCCGTATAAGCGCTAGGCATATCATCAATACCTACGTCATTGCCTTTTTTAAGCTTGGCTTTAATGGTTACTTTTCTACTTTCCATTTTAAGCTTATGCAATTCGCCGCCGCGTTCCCAATCGGCATACTGTTCTGTAAAGCCATTGCTGGCGGTAGTTTCTAAACGCTGTAATGGCTGTAATGATGCACGTAAAGCGGGGGACTTCATCACGCCGGGCTTGCCTACAATCGCACCCCATAAATTCGGCACTTCTAGCCAATCATCTTGGCGCTTGGGATGTATGCCAATTTTGCGCCCCAATACAGTAGCCAAGGCAATCACCGCCCCTACAGCAGGAAAGTCAGGGGGGCACTGCACACGATGCGCTATGTCGGCAACCCATGGCCGCAAAGCTTCAGGCAGCAACTCAAAATCAAACGGCATGACGGGTAGCAAACCACAGGGCAGGGGGGAAGGATCAGGCCATGCGATGGTATTGCTCTGGCTATCGTTATAGTTGGTGCTATCGCTGTCGTTATAGTGATCGTAGGCGGCAGCGGCAGAAGAATATACCGATGGTGCTGATGAGTGCGATGCGTTTAAATTCAGCGTGTTGTAAGGGTTTTCATCGCACCCCTTATCAATACTTAAAGCGTTATTTATAGCTGCATTGATTACCCGCGCCACGGCTTCATTACCATGTATGGCTGCCATGTCGTTAAAATCTTTTCTATTGCTTCTATCGTTTGTTGTGTTCATTACTGCACCTCGGTAAATTGGGGGGTGACGATATGGCCATCAACGGCATGGG
>JANMDR010000260.1:0-7128 GCA_031376425.1 Betaproteobacteria bacterium | reverse complement strand
CCAGCCTTCGCTGGGATGACGACAGGTTAATCATGTACGAATGATCTAGAAATGGAGTGAGCTAGCTCAAAACTGCCGAAAAGGCTGTAGATAAAACTGCCAAGTATTGGCTCGGCTGTGCAGCCAAGCATTACAATGGTTGCATGTCAATTCACTATTTCAGAAATTTAGCCGGACGCAATCGCACAGCACGTGCAAACCAGCATATTGGTTTTGTGTTGGCGTTCGTAGCCGGCGCGATCAATGCGGGTGGATTTCTAGCAGTACTTCAATATACTTCGCATATGACCGGGATTGTGTCGGCTGTAGCCGACAATGTGGCGCTAGGATTTTATGATTTGGCTGCAGTTGGTGTTGGGGCATTGCTAGCGTTTTTGCTGGGAGCCGCATGCTGCGCGTTGATGGTTAATTACGCAAGGCGACGCCACCTAAGTAGCGAATATGCGCTCCCTTTGTTACTTGAAGCGCTTTTGCTCGTTTTATTCGGCATTTTAGGGGCGCGCATTTCATTGATTGGATTTCCGTTTGTACCCGTTACTGTCGTGTTGTTGTGCTTTATCATGGGGCTACAAAATGCGGTAATTACCAAACTCTCTAATGCAGAAATTAGAACCACCCATATCACCGGTATCGTGACCGATATTGGCATAGAATTTGGTAAGCTAATTTACTGGAATCGTAGCCCCGAAGCGATACGAGTCTCAGCCAATAAAGATCGGCTTAAGGTACTGATCTTACTTGCCAGCCTGTTCTTCGTCGGTGGCGTGGTAGGCGCGCTCGGTTTTAAGCATCTAGGCTATATTGCGACGGTGCCTTTGGCGCTCGTGCTGATTGCGTTGGCATGCGTGCCTGCATTCGATGATTTACTGCGGTTTGCGAGCCGACAGAAGGCATGGCAAAAATGATTTGTTGTAGCATTGAGAAATTGTGTAAAGCCTAATTACAGGTATTTTCAAACTATTTCCAGTTTAAATTTAATTTTCGCTTAGTCGCTGCACAGTCCCGTAAATAAAGGTTGATCAAGCTTTGGTGGGGCATGCCTATATCCGCTGATATGGATTTGAAGTACCTAATTGATTCTTCATCAAAACGAATCGTAATTTGCTTTTTCAATTGCGCAGCATAGGGGTTGGGTTTGGCTTGTGAGAAGTCATATTCTTTACGCATAGTTTTACCTTTGAAAATAAGATTTGGGGTGCGTGCGGATTTGTATTTCGCGCTCACACCTAACAGTAATACATTGAAAAAGTAGGCCGTAATTTCTTTCGCAAAAAAACCGCTAATATATCTTACATGAAACCAAAAATTACCATTGCCCGCTGGGTGTTTGACGACGTGTTGCAGTTTTTGCAAAACGATTTTAATGTGCAAGCAAATTTAGCTGACGAAGTGCTTACTGCTGCGAGCTTGAGTGCACGAAGCGCAGATGCTGTGGGCTTAATTACCACCGTGACCGACAAGGTTGACGCCGCTTTTTTGGCGGCTTGCCCACACTTGAAAGTCATTTCCAACATCGGTGTTGGCGTGAACAATATCGATTTAGCGGCTTGCACTGCACGCGGCGTTTTGGTGTGCAACACACCCGATGTGCTTAATGCGGCCACAGCAGATTTAGGCTTCGCATTGCTGTTGGCAACCGCTAGGCGCATTACTGAAGCGGAACAATTTTTGCGTGCAGGCGATTGGAAAAAAGCGTTTGCGGTGAATCAATTTTTAGGCCATGACGTTGCCGGTGCTACCTTGGGCATTATCGGTATGGGGCGTATTGGGCAGGCCGTGGCACGGCGGGCAGTTGGCTTTGATATGCAGGTGTTGTATTGCAATCGTAGCCAGTTGCCAAGCGCGCAGGAACAGGCCTTAAACGCCTCATGGGTGCAAAAAGAGGTGTTGTTAGCGCGCAGCGATTTTGTGCTGCTGTTGGTGCCTTATAGCGCGGCCTCGCACCATTTAATTGGGGCGGCGGAACTTGGCTTAATGAAATCGAGCGCTATTTTAATAAATATTGCCCGCGGTGGCGTGGTAGATGATGCGGCGTTGGCAGCGGCGTTGAGCAAGGGCACAATTGCTGCGGCAGGTTTGGATGTGTTTGAGGGCGAGCCTGCGGTACATCCGGCGTTACTAGCGTGTAAAAATGTGGTGTTGACACCTCATATTGGTAGCGCCACCCACAGCACGCGGCTAAAAATGGCGATGTTAGCCGCGCAAAATTTAATGGCTGCGTTAAACGTGGCAGCGCTGAACGTCACCATTAATTTCAACCCTACAGAAAATCATATCTTACAAAATGTAGTCAATTCTGAAGCACTTAATCATCTAACAACTCAAAGGAATTAAGCATGACATCTACTACTTCACGCGGCAATGTTGCCTTCATCGGCCTAGGCGCAATGGGTTATCCCATGGCGGGTCATTTGCTGGCGCAGGGCTACGCGGTTTGCGTTTATAACCGCACCCCAGCCAAGGCCGATGCGTGGGTGGCAGAACAGCAAGCCAAGCATTCTGAATGTAAGGCTTCTTCGGCTAAAACACCGCGCGAAGCCGCGCAAGATAAAGATTTTGTATTTGTGTGCGTCGGTAATGATGATGATGTGCGCGGTGTGATTGTTGGTGCTGACGGTACCTTAGCGGGCATGAAGGCAGGCGCGATATTGATTGACCACACCACCACATCCGCTGATTTGGCACGTGAATTAGCGGCAATGGCGGACAAAAACGGTGTTGAGTTTTTGGATGCACCGGTATCTGGTGGCCAAGCAGGGGCGCAAAACGGCAAGCTCACCATTATGGTCGGCGGTGAAGCCAGTACATTTGCCAAAGCGCTAGATGCGATGAACGTCTACGCCCGCGCGACTACCCATATGGGGGCGCACGGTGCTGGGCAATTGACGAAAATGGTTAATCAAATTTGTATTGCCAGCTTGCTGCAAGGATTATCTGAAGGTATGGCCTTTGCGCAAAAAGCAGGGCTGGATGGCAACTTAGTTTTGGATGTCATTTCCAAAGGGGCAGCGCAAAGTTGGCAGATGGAGAATCGCGGTAAAACCATGCTGAAGCGCGAGTTTAATTTCGGCTTTGCGGTCGATTGGATGCACAAAGACTTAGGTATTTGTTTGGACGAAGCCGCCCGTAATGGCGCTAAATTGCCAGTGACCCAAATAGTTGATGGTTACTATCAAACACTACAACAGCAGGGCGATGGGCGCGGCGATACATCGAGCTTGATTAAATTGCTGTAGCAAAATACGCTATCGCAGCATGTAAAGTAAACGGTAGCTCGCGTTTTTAACTCGGCAATTTTATCTTTGCGCCGACTTTTAATACCGTGCGCGTTGAAAAGCCGTTGGTGCGGATTAAATCGCTTAGCGATAAATTATGCGTATCGGCGATGCCAGACAAGGTGTCGCCACGGCGCACGGTGTGGGTTAGCGGTGTGGTGCGTACTTTTACTGGTTGCACTGGCCGCGCTGCTGGTGGGGTGGGCGCTTTTGCAGTCGTACCCATTACGCTAGCTGCAATCGCTGGCGCACTATTTTCAGCAACTTTGCTAGTTTGGCTAACTAACTTTAGCTTCTGTCCGACACGAATGGCGTTGCTGCTTAAGTTATTGAAGGCTTTAATATCAGCCATCAGCACGCCGGTGGCTTTGGAGATACTAAAAATAGAATCACCGGACTTTACGATGATTGTTTCGGGGGTGCTGGAGCTGGCACTTAGTATTGCTACAGGTGCAGAAGCTGGTGCAGATTGCGGTGCCGTCGCGCTCTCGGTAATAGTTGGCATCGGCACAATTTGCGGCTGTAGCGCGGGTTGAGGTGGCTTGGTATTGTCTGCTGATGCTGCAGCTATGATTGGAGGTTTGGTGGTAACCGCACCGGCATTGGTGACGTTAGCGGTATTGGCAAAATTCGCCAATACAGGTCGCGCCGGTGGCGCTTGGCGGAGTTTAGCTTCGATAGTAGCCGATTCACGACCAAGCGGTACTTGTAAGGTAGCGGCCTGCGCGATTTTGCCGCGACGTTCTTTGATACCGGGGTTCGCAAAGCGCAAACTCTGGCCGCTAATACCGTAGCGCTTGCCAATAACATCCAGGTTTTCGCCTGCGCGCGCCGTATACGTGGTCCAGGAAACTAAGGGTGCACGGGTGGCTTGATAGGCGGCAAGATTATGCCGAAAAATTTCAGCGCGATCTTGGGGGAGTAAAAAGTAGCCTAGGCTGCCTGCGGCTATTGGTTTAGTGAAGGACGGATTAAGTGCTTTGAAGTCATCCAAACTTAGCTCGGCCAAGTGTGCCGCTAGCTTTAAATCAATGCGTGCAGGGGCGGTAACTTTGGCAAAATAAGGTTGATCCGGTACGGCATCAAGCACTACGCCATAGCTACCCGGCGAAAGTACAATATTGCGGATGGCGAGTAATTTCGGTACGTATTGTTTGGTTTCTTTGGGCAGATTTAGCGCTAAATAATTTGTCGGCAAGCCACGCTTTTGATTTGCGGCGATGGCGCGCCCCACACAACCTTCCCCGCAGTTGTAGGCGGCAAAGGCTAAATCCCAGGCGTTGAACATGCCGTAAAGTTTTTGCAGATAACTAAGCGCTGCCGATGTAGACGCTAATACATCACGTCTATGGTCGTTGAGCGCGTCTTGCTGTAATCCAAAAACTTTGCCGGTGGACGGTATAAATTGCCACATGCCAGCCGCCCTAGCGCGTGAGTATGCTTGGGGATTAAAAGCGCTTTCAATCACCGGTAAGAGAGCTACTTCCATCGGCATACCGCGCTTTTCAACTTCTTCAACAATGTGATGTAAATACTTTGCGCCACGCTCCACTAGCCGTTTAATATAATCCGGCCGTGCCGCGTACCATTGCTCGTGTTCTTGCACCAGTGGCGTATCGAGTGATTCCATATTGAAACCATTGCGAATGCGGTTCCAAAGATCGGCGTCAAGGATGATGGGATCAGTTTTTTGCTCTGCCTTTAACCCGAGCGTGGCGAGCGGATCGATACTCGTTTTAGGCGGCACCAGCGAAATTTCACCTGCCGGAGCTAGATTAGAAATGGAAGGCGTAATCGCCTCTGGTGCCCGAGACTCATCTGCTGGTTTTACCGCTACCGCTGGTGTGGCGGCATCATTAGGATTAGCGTTACTAGCGGGTGTTGTTGCTGGGGGCGCTGCAGTATCCACCTTAGCAGCGGGGGGGGTAGTAGAGCCTGTTTGGGGTGTATTAGGTGCGGCGGTTGCAGGCGTAGCGGTTGGCGGTGTGGCAGCTGACGGCGTTAGCGGTTTTTCCTGTGCGGAAGCGGAGGGTGCCCACAACAGCGCTAGTGCTAATGCGAATGACGCGCAAGGCAGCAACGGCGCGAACGCGCTAAAGCCAAGCCTACTGCCTGCGGCTAATGACAGCGATGCCTTGTTACCACGGGCCATGGTTTAACCACGCTTCAATTTGCTCCAGACGATCGCTACCCCAAAACGGTTCACCATCAACGACAATATAGGGCGAGCCAAAAACACCTTGGGCTAGTGATGCATCTACTTCGGTTTTGAGTCGCGCTTTTACGACCGGATCAGCTAGTGCTGCAGTTAGTACGTTGGCATTAACACCATGCTCTGTGGCAATCGCCACCACGGCATCAACACCTGTAATATCAATACCCTCTGCAAAATAGCGGTGAAACAGCGCGCGAGCCACAGTCTTTGCTAATGTCGGATTTTGATCTTGCAAATAATAGAAAGCGCGTGCAGCGGCTACCGTAGAAATTGGAAATACGGTGGGTAGCTCAAATGGAATTTGCATGAATTTTGCCGTACGGACAAAATCGCGTTTTGAGTAATCCCCTTTTAGCGGTTGCCCGATGAGTGGCGCATTGCCCGATAGCTTAAACGCGGGGCCCAATAGGATGGGTCGCCAAGTAACATCGCGTCCAAACTTGGCCGCGACCGCATCAATTTTCACGCTGGCTAAATAGCCATAGGGCGACGAAAAATCAAAATAAAAATCAATCGCTTGAGTTGAGGGTGCTATTGGTATCATGGGTGCCATTGCGTTTCACTTTGTCTAAATTAGAAACATGCCCGAAGATACCCTAAATCAGGCATCTTCAGGCAGGCAAATACTGCAATTTGCAACTAAAGGCTAAGTGCCGCTGGGCGGATTACTCGCACTTGCAGCAACCGACGCATCGGTTTCCACAAACACTAAGCTCTCGGAACCACCGCTGTTACCACGACGTGGGCGTGGGTTTCGCGGCTTATTGGCTTTTGGAAACTCTGTTAGTAAGGCAGGGGCTGCAGTTTGCGCATTGGCATCGGTTTCAATAAATACTAAGCCAGTGGGCGCAGCCGTGTCCGCGATTGTTCTAGGACGGCGACGCGATGAACCTTCACGAGCGCGACGTGATTCGCCAGCCGGTGCTGCCTCGGCAAGCTGATTTACCACCTGTGGTGCTAGCGCAGCTACTGGCACCGCAACGGCTACTGGTGCAATAACGGCTACTGGTGCAACAACGGCTGCTGGTGCCATTGGTGCTGGTGCGGCACTTTCAGCCGCAGAATGCACCGGCAAATTTTCAGCTGCAAACAGTGGCGCATCATTGCGACTGGACGGTGGTGGCGCTGTTGGCTGCGCTTGTGTCTCTGTTTTCGCTTCTGCGTGCGCTTCTACGTGATTTGTGAGAGTTGGCGTTACATGGCTTACATGCGCTGGTGCGCTATCGTTTTCGCCAGTGGCGGAAACATTGTTAGCGGCGCTAGAGTCTGAGTGATCTGCTTTCTCGCCTTTTTCAACACGTTCGCCACGTTCAGTACGTACACCTTCACGATCACGTCCGCGCCCGCGTCCGCCACGGCTGCGACGGCGACGGGTACCGGTATCGCTACCGTCTGCAGGATCACCCGCTCCAGCTTCTGTTGGGCTGTTTTCCAATACTGACTTGGCAATATTGCGTGGTTTTGGTGCATCAGCAGCTTCAGTTGCCGTTGTTTGCGGTGCCGATGGTGTTGGTGTCTTTGCTAATGACGCAGCATCATTATTTTTTGGTGCTGATGTTGGCACTGACGTAGGCAACAGAGCCAGTTTAGCATTCTCCGCTTTTGCATCATTTGCTGTTAAGCCATTCGTTGGCTTGC
>JANMDR010000237.1:0-14392 GCA_031376425.1 Betaproteobacteria bacterium | reverse complement strand
AAAATAACGACTAACAAGCGCAAAGGCGCGTGATTTAACTGCGAAAAGTACATTGATTTCGCTCAATCAACTTAGAAATTCTTCAACGCTGCGCTAGCGCTCAAATTCGTTGGGTTTTATGTGGTTGTGCAGAGGTCTTGCCGTACAACTTGTGGGGGCGAATAATCATTCGCCCTTGCCGTGTTGGCACAGGCGCACGTGTCTTGTGATCGATATCGCATACCACTCGGTGGGGGAAGTTGTTACGCAGACCCGTACAAACGTGGCATGCCGTGCCCGTACAATCGTGACACTCACAGCCCGAATTGTAGGGCGGCTAGTTGTTTTTTCCGCAGATTATAGGGCGCAAGCAGCTTCGCGCCTAGCGCTTAATGTTACCCGCAGATAACTTTTTACACGACAGCAAATTTACATTGCCTCCCGTCTATTTGATCCGTTCCGGATTTGCAAATGCTTTTAGGCCGATTTTCCAGTCGCCGTTTATTTTGTGCAATATGAAGTAGTCCCAGTAGGTTTTTGTTTTATCGATTTGAACCTTTACCCGCGCCACTGCGCCGGTGCCGGAAACGTCTAGCCACTCGATAGTGCGGTTGATCTCTTGGTTGGTGTTGGGTTGCCCACGGAAATTACGGGTGGCAAACTCATCAGCGCTCCAACTGAGAAATTTTCCGCCACCTACACCTTCAACTCGGCCGCTGGGCCAGAATACGCTGCGCACCGCGTCGGCGTTGGCCGAATCGGCTGCTTTAAAATAGCGTTCAACGGCTGCCCGCACGGGTTCGGTATCGGCACTCATCATAGTGGCGAGGGCGGCACGGGCGGCTTGCTTCTTGGTAAATGGCGCCCGTTCTAGCAAATTCTTGGTTTCCAGCACCTGTCCAAGCTCTTTTAGGCTTAGGCCGTCGGGGCGCACTTCCTTGTGTGCGGATTTAATAGCGGCCCATTGCTGCTTGATACCTTCGAAGCCTTTGTCATCAGCATAGGTTACGGTAACGATGGCATTCCACGGCCCTTCGTCAGTGGCGGTGTCCAGCCACTCATAGCTTACAAAGAGGCCCTGCTTCACCGCGGCTTCATCCATCACAAACCAGTTGGCGCGTATGAAGCGTTCTAACTTTGTGAGGTGATCTGGTTTTGATTTTAGGTAGGTGATAGTGACTGCTCGCGCACCGGCGGGAGTTGCAGCGGCTGATGTTATCGCTGGCGTTGGCGTTGGCACTAATCCTTCAGCTGAGGCTATAGGAGTAAAGGTAAGCGTTAAGGTAAGTGCCAAGGTAAGTGCGAACGCGGGAAGCAACAGAACTTTTGAGATCAAAGCTGACTCCTTGTGCAAAATTTTTGTACAGTATTTGTCATGGCGATATGCCGAAAGCACATTTAACGCTATGGTAAGCTATAGTTTTAAAAGCTAAAAGTAAATTATTTTGTTCAAGTGAATCAAATTTTTTGATCATGATTTCTACACCCAAACTCTCTATCGATGCCATGCGCGTTGTTGATGCGGTCGCGCGTCACGCCTCGTTTACGAAGGCGGCAGCTGAACTGCACAAGGTGCCATCAGCTCTGAGCTATACCGTTGCGCAGTTGGAAGATGCCCTTGGGGTGCGCATTTTTGATCGATCACAACGCAGTGTTAGTCTGACACCAATGGGTGCAGACTTATTAGCCGATGGCCGTCGCTTGCTGCATATGGCCGACGCGATTGAGCGCCGGTTGGTGCAACGCAAAGCCGGATGGGATACGGAGGTGCGGGTGGCCGTGGATACGGTATTTGGGTTGCAGGCGTTGTATCCCTTGGTCGCTGACTTTACCGCTTTAGGCGTAGCAACGCGCCTAACACTGGCGGAAGAGGCACTGGGCGGCACTTGGGACGCGCTGGAAAGCGACCGTGCGGATCTAATTGTGGCGGGCCTTGGTGCAGGTGGCATTCCTGCAGGCGGTGGCTATGAAATACACGAGCTTGGACGATTATATTTTGACTACGCGGTAGCACCCGCGCATCCACTTGCCGCACTCGCAAAGCGCATTAATCAAGCTGTTACCGACGAGGAATTACTCCCCTTTCGCGCAGTAAGCGTGGCCGATAGCGCACGCACCAGACCGCGCACCACGGCGGGATTGCTAACGGGCCAAGACACGCTAACGGTGGCTACGATGCGCGACAAGCTCGCCGCCCAAATTGCGGGGCTGGGTGTTGGTTTTTTGCCGCGCTATCTGGCGGAGCCAGCCTTCAAGGCCGGCAGTTTAGTGCGATTGCGCGTGGCACAACCACGGCCAGCCGCGTCGTTCTGCCTTGCGCACCGTACCGACGGTCTAGGTGGCGCAGGCCAGTGGCTAGTGCGCAAAATGCGAAACACGCCTTCGCTGCTGCCTATGCTCGCAATTTGAGAGTGCGCACCAACCAATAGATTAAGGTCAGCAAAACAATGACAACAGGAATAGCGAGCAGCCATGTCATTTGCAGCGCTTGCGGAAATAGTTTGGCCTGACCCAAGAAAAATGCAGAAGTAGCCAAGTACATCGCAAAGCACATGCGCCATAAATGCCTTGCAATGCGATGCTTGCCACTCGCTTTTTTTAGCCACAGATTGCGTACGTCAAGCAATGCGCCGATTAGCGCGATGCTGGCAAACACAAAGTAAATTGCGGCGGGGTAGCCGTCTAGCGTGTTTTTCGCTGAAAGCGTGGCTAAGTAGCCAAAGTAAAACCCGAAAATACTTGTCGCAAAGCCGATTAACATGGTGGCAATTTCTAAGGTTCTTCGCCGTGTTGCGTCACTGGGTTGGCGTACTGTAAGCATGGCTGTCGCAACCAAATAAAACGCCAACAATCCCGCTACAACAGAAATGCGGATCATTGACATGGCCGCAATTAATGCGCCCATCGACGACATCACCAGCATGGCGATGACGAAAACTATGCCGCTCTTACGATGCCATTTTCCCCCTTTAGTTACGGCAAGGGCGATAGCACCAGCGGCGAGCGCTATGGAGCCAGTGAGAATATGTAGAAATAGCGCGATTGTCATCATTTTATCCAGTAGGTCCGATGGCTTGTATGCATAAGCGCATTCGCACCACTGCTGGCGGAGCATGGTCTACGAATCGCTAATCGTCACTAGAATGATGAAAATCTGAGCTGGTGTAAATGGCATTGCGATAAGCCACGGTTTGGCGGTGCGAGCCACGATTGAAGCGCGCGAGGCGCGGTACGGGGTGGTACTGCCCATTCTTGCAAATAACGCGGTAGGCACCGTAGTGGCACGGCATGCCGTGTCCCTACAACCTTGGCATGCCTTACGCTTGCAACCGCGACGCACGCCACACTACTTGTAGGGCGAATAATTATTCGCCCTTGTTACCCCTATATCAGGCTAGTTGTCGGTCGCCACCGCACTCAATAAACTACTCCGGCAAGGGATCACCGGCAAAACTATTGCCCATAATACCTTCCCATTTATACGATGCGCGCTGCTCATCAATTAAGGTGCGCGATACGATTTTACCGGCGCGGTACCAGTGCCATACGCGGTGGCGGTGTTGGCCGCAGTCGGATAGTTGGATCATTTCGTAGAGGTATAAATCGTCGTCGCCTTTGCGTTTCCAGTAGAGCATCACCGTGCGTTGATGTTCATCTAGGCCTACTTCGGCTGCCCAGCCTTTGATTAGATCATTGTCAAACCACATGCGGCCATCGGCGTAGGTGGCGGGGAAATCGCGCACTTCGGTTTTGCCATCAGCCCAGCTATAAAAGTTGGTCTGTTGATACGGATATTGCTTGGTTTTATCGCTACCATCTTCGGGAAAGCGACAGACTAAGCGTGAGCGATGTTCGTCGATTTTGTTGCCGTTGGGGTCGTAATGGCGATACCAGCCGTCCCATACGCCTTCGTGTTTTGAAAGTAACGGTAGGCCGCGCTTTATTTCGCTTAAGGTGGTGGTCATTTTTTGGATTCCTTCATAGGGTGGATATTTTTTGAGGGTTAGGGTGATTTTGAGTTCCCATCTCTCTCGGCCTCTCTCCCGTACCCTTCGGGCATGAAGAGAGGAGCAAAACATTCTGCGCTTCGCAACGGCGAGTGATGATTAAATCAACTTGCGGACGCCTTATTCATTGCGTAATTCATCGGCTTTCGCCGCTAATTCATATTCATGTTCGGGTTTGTTGATCGCTTCCATTTCTTGCTGCACGATGCGCATCACTCTGGCAATGTAGGCGCGGGTGGCCTGCGCTCTTGCGGTGGCGGCTTCGGGTTCGGGGGCGTAGGCTTCTATCTGCGCACGGTCGAGGTGGCCGGATTTTTCTAGTAGGCGTTCTACGGTGTCTAGGCGTTCGCGGGTCACTGCTAATTCTTGGGTTACCGCCATGAGCATCGCAAATACGCGTTCAACGGCAGGGTCTTCAAAAAAATAGGGGCGCTTGCCTTTGGGTTTGGCACCTGTTAACGCAATCCAGTCAAATTCAGGTGCGCTCATATTGCCGTACTCGCAGGTTTACTTACGCCAAACAAATGCCAACTGGCTTTGCGACCATAATCTTCTACTTCTTTTTTTGGCTTGCCAAAAATTTCCTCGTCCACGATGGCATCGGCTTGGCTGATGAAAATATTTTCGGCCTTAAATCCCGCTTCAATTTGCAGGGCATCCATATCCATATCATGCATGCCCGTCCAAAACGGTTCGTTGTTGTAGAGCGCGTCCCAATCGCGCATAAATTGCTCATAGGGCGGTAGACCTGCAAATTGCGGTTGCTCTAAATGAATCACCATGCCACCCTTAGCGCAAAGGCGGTAGGTCTCTGCCAACACGCGGCGAATGGCCTTGTTGGAGGTTTCGTGCAAAAACATGGTGCTAAATACCAGATCAAAACTTTCATCTGCTTCCGGTACGGCTTCGGCATTGGCTTGGACAAATTTAATATTGCTCACGCCCATTGATTTTGCGCGCGCGTGAGCGAACCGTAGCAGCGGTGCCGCTACTTCAATAGCCACCACTTCGGCATCGGGAAAGGCTTGAGCCACCGGCACCAAGCTATGCCCAGCGCCACAGCCCATGTCTAAGATACGCTTGGGTGAAAAATTAGGATATTTGGCTTTTAACCAACCAGCCACTGCGTGGCCTGCGCCGTCGTTAAATCTACCTAAGCCGCCTGCGGTGGTGGCGAAAATACCCACGTCATAGTTGGCGGCGGCGCTGATGTCATCTACTGCTACTTCGGTGAAATAGCCGCCGGGCATACAGTGATGATCCACCTTGGTTAAGTAGGCCGGTAGCGGTAAATCTGGATTCATTTGTAGTTGCGACGAATTGTGGTTTAAGGCCGCCGCACGGGCGTTTAGGTCAGTTATTTGGCGCAGCACTACTTCCCGCCCAGCTTGCTGCCGTAGCTCCATAGATGAACGCCGTAGTGCGCTCCAAGTTTGAAAATGCGGGTCGCGTAACATGGCGTGGCGTACTTCGTGCCGGTCTTGTGGTGCCCGACCATTAGCAGCGATAAAGGCGGGCTTGGCGCGTTTTTCATAGGCTACGGCATTGCCGGGTAATACATTGGCGGCAAGGTGGGAATTTAAGGTGGCTAAAAAATTAAAACGGGCGCGTTCGTCGTGCGTAGTCGCGGGTGACACGCCATGTTTGCCGACCAGTGTGTAAGGCGGCGGGGATGGCCAAGTACTCATAACAATAGTCCTATGAATTATTGCGGGTTAAATCCATGGTGTAGACAAAATCATCGGGCCGATGTTGGTTCACCGCCACTAAAATAAGTGCGCCATCACGGTCAAAATAGCGGCGTACGATCAGCAGGGTGGGGCTATCGGCTTTTAAGCCTAATTCCTTGGCGGATAGGGCATCTAAACGCGTGGCCTGCATACGCTGTTCAACGCGGCCTATGTGCTCGGACGCCAATTCGTCGATGATGGCGTACACCGCACCTCGGGCGTTTACAAACCGTTTGGTTAGGGCGTCATTGGTAGCAATGCGGTAAATATCAGATACACAAAACGCGGCTTTTTCTTGGCGTTCTGAGCGTAGGCCATGCAGATGAATGCACTTGGTGCCAACGCTGCATTGCAGCCATGCGGCAATTTGCTTGGTGGCGGAAATGGTCTTGGCGGTGGCAATATCCAAGCGCGTGCTGGCACCGTATTGCAGCAGATCAGGGATCGAGCTTACGCTACGCTGGAAGCGATGCGGTTCGCGTTTTAATACCCGCGTGCCGTGGCCTTGACGGCGCTCTACTAGGCCATCTTCTGTGAGTAAGCGCAAGGCCTCCCGCGCGGTGTGGCGCGACACGCCGTAGCTGGCACAGAGATCAATTTCCGTCGGCATCAGTTCGCCGATTGCAGGTTGGCCTGTAGCAATTTGAGTTCGCAATAAATCTGCGATTTGGCGGTATCTAGGTAGTTCGTTTGTAAACATTTCCGTGTATACTTTTTTAAATGTCCGGACAAATTACCATCAATTCGACTGTTCTGCAATCCTTGAGCGCAATGTTGCTGGCTCAAGCACCAGCAGGAAGTACGAAACCCGCCAAAACGATTACGATTTTTGATCGTGAACGCGCTGCTTTGCATGTGCTAGATTGGCTGGGCTGTGCCTACGGAGCTTACAACGCCAATAATTTTTTGTTCGCAACGCCGCATTTTACAACACCGTCCCCTACCAGAGAGCATGCTCAAACATACGCCACCATTGGCGGCGGAACTGTAGCGCACTGGTTTGATGCGCTGCAACACAATGCCAGCTTAGGCAATGTGTTGGAAATGGACGATTTACATCGAAGCTCGATTTTACACCCTGGACCCGTCATTATCCCGGCTGCTATTACCGCTGCGCAGAATAGTGCAATTGCCACGGGTAGGCCGGTATCTGGTGCGCAGTTGCTGGATGCCATCGTGCGTGGCTATGAGGCTACCATCCGCATTGGCCGCGCACTAGGCGCTTCGCATTATAAGTTTTATCACAACACCTCTACCTGCGGCGCGTTTGGCGCAGCGGCGGCCGCGGCGAGCTTGTTAGGCGCTAATAGCGAGCAGATGTGTTGGGCGCTGGCTAATGCGGGTAGCCGCACCGGCGGGCTGTGGCAAATGCGCTTTGAAGCGACTGACACGAAATCCCTGCATAACGTGATGGCGGCGCAAACGGGGGTACAGGCCGCTATGCTTGCCATGCGCGGCGTGCGTGGCCCTGCAAGCCTGTTAGAAGGCGTTTGCGGGCTGTTTGCAGCTACTGCACCTGATGCTGATGCCCTAGACGTCATGCGTGGCGCAGGTGAAGAAGATTGGCTGATGCACGCGGTGAGCTTTAAACCCTGGCCCGCCTGCCGGCATGCCCATCCTGCAATTGATGCGGCGCTCGCAGTGCAACAAAAAATACCGAATTTTAGCGTGCAGATGATTCAGCAAATTACGCTAAAAACCTATAGAGCCGCGATTGATTTTTGTGATAAACCGAATCCGACAACGGTGGCTGAAGCTAAATTTAGTTTGCAGCATGCTGTGGCAGCAACGCTGATTGCCATAGAAGGCGGTGCACTACCGTGGCTTGATTCGTTTAGTTTGGAGGCCATCAAGCAACCCAATATAGCTGCTTTGCGGGGTCGGGTTTTAGTGCTTGAGGATACGACCTACACGAGCGCATTTCCCAATCGCTATGGCGCTGAAATTGAAGTGCTGCTTAACGATGGCAGTCGTTTTTGGCATCAGCAATTGGTGGCGGTAGGTGATCCAGAATTGCCTCTAAGCGCATCACAAATAAGCCAGAAAGCCGCTAATTTAATGGCTTCGCAAGGTATATTGCAGGCCGATTATGAAGTATTGCAGCGCTTAACACAGGCCTTGGCAGCACCTGCGCACGCCGCTGCCACTGTGGCTGATTTTGTGAGAAGTTGGCCAAAATCTGGCTTAAACAATTTGACTAACAAGGCGACAGCATGATTGATCGTATTGATCTCATCATCGCGCATTTGCAGGCGCATCGTAGCCCGCAAACAATACCGGATGCAGCACACGCCGCTGCACGCATGTGGATGCAGGATAGCATCGGTGTGGCGCTATCAGGTGCCAGCGTGCCGCAATCAAAAATTGTATGGGATGTGGCGCGTGGCTGGGGTAGCAGTGATGAAGCGCATGTGTGGGGCAGCACTGAAACCCTGCCAGCGGGTAGTGCGGCACTGATGAATGCATTTAATATACATAATCAGGAATTTGATTGTGTGCATGAACGCGCGGTGGCGCATCCCATGGCAGTCATTTTGGCGGCCTTATTTGCTTATAGCGAAAAACTAAAGCGCATGGGTAGCCCAGTGAGCGGCGATAAATTTACGGCGGCACTCTCGCTGGCTGTGGATTGCGCGGCAGTAATTGGCATGAGTGCCACCCGCGCCATTCGTTTTTTTCGCCCGGCGCAGTGTGGCTGCTTAGGTGCGGTGGCAGGTATTTGTGCCTTGGCTGATTTTGATGAAGTGCAAGCACGCAATGCTTTTGGATTGGCCTATAGCCAACTTTCGGGCACCATGCAAGCGCATATTGAAGGCACACCAGCTCTGGCATTGCAGGTGGGGTTTGCCGCGCGCGCGGCGGTAAATGCGGCGGAATTGGCAGTGCATGGTTTTCGCGGGCCTCATCATATTTTGGATGGGCAGCACGGTTATTTTGCGCTGTTTGAAACCGATGCAAAACCAGATGCTGCCTTTGCCGAGCTTGGAAAAGTATGGCAAATTACCAAGGTTTCCCACAAGCCATTTCCCACAGGTCGCGCGGCGCAGGGGGGGATTGCAGGGCTGCGCTATTTAATGGGGTCGGCTGGCTTTAGTCATCATGACGTAGCGCAAATAGTAGTTGCTGCGCCGCCGCTGGTACTGCAGTTGGTCAATCGCCCTATGCAGCTTGGTATGAATGTGAGCTATGCGCGTTTATGCATGCCGTTTTTATTAGCGCAAACACTACGCGAAGGCACAGTCGATTTAAGCGCTTACAGTACGGCCAATTTGAGTAGTCAAAATTTATTATCAATGGCTGAAAAAGTCAGAATGGTTGCTGATCACAATAGCGATGTGAATGCGCTGCGGCCACAGCACATTACTGTTAAGTTAAAAAACGGCATAAGTCATGCGCACGATTTAGCCTATGTATACGGCGCACCGGAAGCGCCAATGTCAGCAGAAGATCAGTTACAAAAATTTATCCATTGCGCAGCATTTGCGCCTCGCCCGCGTGATGTTGAATCGGCAACGCGATTACACACAGCAATAGGTGAGCTGAATCAATCACTCGATGTAACTACCCTACTAAATCAACTTGCTGCATAATTTTTTCTTTAAAATACATAACTTAAAATGACCAAGCCACTCTATTTTGATTGTATTCAACCGCACAAACTCACTGATGAATATCCTGTTGGTAATGCGTTCTTAAAACGGTTCACCGCTATTAGCGCCGATGAGCTTCAGGCTTTGCAAAATGCGCGGTTTATGCGCACCATGGCGCGTGGTTGGCAAATCCCGTTTTACCAGCGTTTATGGGGCGCACAAGGCATTGTGCCAGCAGATATTCGCGGCTTGGAAGATATTGCCAAGCTGCCCTCATTTTCAAAAACAGAATTGATGGAAAGTGTAGAACGCTGCCCGCCCCTGGGCGATTATCATGGCCGCGATTCTTACCCAGAAAACGAACGTCCACCGATAATTTTGCATACCACCAGCGGCACTACGGGTAGGCCGCAGCCCTTAATTTTTGGCCCAAGAGGGCGGGAGATTCAAAATTTACTTCTAGGCCGCGCCTACACGTTTCAAGGTATTGGTGACGGTGATACCGTGCATTCTGTATATGGTCACGGCTTAATCAATGGCGGCCATTACGTGCGGGAATCGGTGCTGCATTACACCCGCGCCACGTTTTTATCTGCAGGCACCGGTGTTGAAACACGTTCAGCACAGCAGGTACAGTTGATGCGTGATTTTGGTGTAACCGCCATTGTGGGCTTTGCTGATTATATTAAGAAGCTTGCCGAAGTGGCACATGAAGCGGGTGTTATTGCTGGGCGTGATATTCCTGTGCGCTTAATTTCTGGCCATTTAGGGCGTGAATCGCGGGATGCATTGAGTGCATCCTGGGGTGATTGCGCGGTGTTTGATTGGTATGGCGTGGGTGACACGGGTTGTATAGCGGCCGAGGGGCCAGATCATGATGGCCTCTATGTGATGGAAGATGCACAGTATGTTGAAATTGGCGATATTGAAACCGATGCACCATTAGCTGATGGGCAAACCGGAAATTTAATCGTTAGTTGTATTCATAAAGACGATATCTATCCATGCATTCGTTTTAATACCAAAGACGTAAGCCAAGTAAAGCTAGGCACATCGGCGCTGGGCCTGCGTTTTAAGCGCATCGAAGGTTTTTTAGGCCGTTCCGATAATATGATTAAACTGCGCGGCATCAATATTTATCCGCAAGGTTTAGCACCGGTTTTAGAACAAGAATCCGCCTTTGCAGGCGAATATATATGCGTTGCTACGCGCGATGCAGCCGGACGTGATGAACTGATGGTGCATATAGAAATTTCAGCTAAAGAAAGTAAAAGCGCAGAATTATGTGCACGCTTTGTGGAGCGTTTAAAGCAGCAATTTGGCGTGCAAATGCAAGTGACCTTAGAGCACCAAGGGGCGTTGGCAAATTTAACCGGCATAGAAACACGACAAAAACCGATTCGCCTTATTGATAAACGCCACGCCTAAACGCCACGCCTAAAAATATGAATAATCTGGAACAGTTTTTGGAAAATATTGCGCTTGATAATAAGCAGTTAAATATTTTTTTAGCGCAGTCATCACCTCAAGAACTGGCTGATGAAGCCCTAAATGCGGATATCGCCAAGGGATCATTAAGCGATCTTTGTGCGGCCATTAAATGCAATATTGCCGTACGTGGCCTACCTTTTAGCGCGGGTATTGCGGGCTATGTTGAGCGCTTACCGGAGGAGGATGCCTTTGTGGTGGCGCGCTTAAAAGCAGCGGGGGTTAAAATTTTAGGAGTGGTCAATATGGAGGAGGCCGCCCTCGGTGCCACCACCAACAACCCCCATTTTGGCCGCTGTGAAAACCCGTTAAAGTTAGGCTACACCCCCGGTGGTTCCAGTGGTGGCAGTGCGGCGGCAGTGGCAGCGGGCATGGCCGATTTTGCCTTGGGCACCGATACTATGGGCAGTTGCAGAATTCCCGCCGCATACTGCGGTGTAGTAGGCTATAAACCAAGCTATGGGCGCTGCAGCTTACACGGTGTAGAACCACTGGCCGCACGGCTTGACCATGTAGGCATACTGGCAAATGACATGGCAACAGTGAGCCGAGTAGCCCGCGAAATTTGTGTTTATAACCCCGCCCATGAATACGATAGATACTTTCCTGCTTTAACAACCTTGCAGCCACCACCACTACAAGGCAAGCGCTTTGCCGTGCTCGATAAAGTTGCGCGAGCAACGCTCACGCCTGCAGTAGCACATGCTTATACGCAAGCCTGCAATGCCTTGCGGGCGAGCGGTGTGACTTTGCTAGAGCGTGCTATTGACATGGCGGGGCTGGCGAAGATGCGGCGTGCGGGCCTACTCATTTGCGAGGCGGAACTAGCTAATTCATTAAGTGATTTACTAGCAATGGATGCCGCCAAAATGCCTATTTCAGGCCATCTTCGCGGTATGATTGCTTTTGGTAAGACCAAATCCGCACCCGATTTGGCGCGTGCGCATAATCAAATTGATGGGGCAATTTTATTGCTGCGCACCTTGCTGCAAGATGTAGACGCTATTTGCTGGCCCACCGCACCGCAAACTGCATTTTCGTTTAACGATACCATTCCATCAAGCCAAGCTGATTTTACCTGCCTTGCTAATTTTACCGGCGCACCTGCCGTCAGTCTGCCCATTGCCGGCAGCGCCTTAAGTATGCCGGTAGGATTGCAAATGATGATGATGCCGGGGGCAGATGCGCCGTTGCTAGACTTGTGTTTTGCCATTGAACAAACTTTTAGAACACTCCCACAATTTTTTGGAGAAGCCACATGAAATCTGAGATGAAAGTCAACATTGCCTCCAATACCACACCACCGCAAACCACGCCACTACACGGCTTTGCCCGCTACGCGCCGTGGTTAATGGCGTTCTTAGCGTTGTTTATGCTGTTTGTGACCAACGGATTTACCACAACCAGCCTCACAGCCTATGATGAATCACTACTCAAAGAGTTTGGCTGGACGCGTGGGCAATTAAAGTTTCGCGATCTAATCACTTTAATGATTGCTGGTCTTTCCGCACCGTTTGCAGGGATTTTAATCGACAAAATAGGTGTGCGTAAATTGATGCTTACAGGTTCACTGTTATTGGCCGCAGCCTACTTTTCATACGGCTTTATCTCCAGCCTTACCCATCTTTACATTATTCATGCGGTGTTTGGCGTGGTGCTTGTGTGCGCAGGCCTAAATGTGGCAGTCATCCATGTTTCGCAATGGTTCCACAGCCAGCGCGGCACGGGCATTGGCATTGCCTTAGTCGGTAGTAGTTTAGGCGGCGCGTTATTAACACCAATTATGGTCAAAGTAGTGGTTATGTTAGGTTGGCGCGCTACGTTTATGTGGATGTCAGCATTGGCGATTGTGCTATTTTTTGTGTGCTTATTTTCGTCCAGATCGCCTGCGTACTGGGGCGTTGCGCCATTAACTGCAGCCCCAACGGCAGACCCAAATGCCAGCGGTGCCGCCCCTAAAAATGCCGGTGCCACCCCGCATGATTTAACCCTAGCGCAAGCAATGGGCACGGTCAGTTTCTGGGCGCTTGCTGTGATTGCCATGGCTACGTTTTATTCCTTGTTGGCACTGGCGGCGCATTTGTTTTTACACCTTCGAGGGCTAGGCATGACACCGCCAAAAGCAGGGGCGGGTATTAGCGCACTGTTTACCATGGGTTTAATCAGCAAGTTTCTATTCGGTTATTTGGCCGATAAATTTAACCTGCGTATCGTGTTTTTAAGCAATATCATGGTGATGCTAATTGGCTTACTGCTATTTGCAACGCAGAGCCTTGATCTGGTATGGTCAGCCATTATTATCACCGGCTTCGGTTGGGGGGGGCTGTATACCTTGCTGCAATTGCAAGCAGTAAACAACTTCGGCCTAACCCACTCCGGTAAAATACTCGGCTCCATCACCCTAATGGATGCCTGCGCAGGCGGCCTAGGCATGTGGCTTACCGGCGTGTTGTTTGATAGCTATAAATCCTATGAAGTCGCGTTCTATGTGCTTGTAGCGCTGGTTACGTGCGCATTTGTGGCGGCGTTTTTTGTGAAGCGGGAGATTAAGGATTAAGAGCTTGCTGGTTGTATACTTATATGTTACTATTAAATATGCAGATGCAAATAGTTGAGTTAACGCTGGAAGATAAATCAAGCCCTTATGCGGATTGGTTTGCGACTTTGCCAGTGGACGTTGCTGTAAAAGTAACAACAGCGGTATTGCGTATGCATCAAGGCAATTTGTCAAATGTGGAGTGGTTTCGCGGTATCGGCGAATTTAAGCTTAATTTCGGCGCTGGTTGGCGTATTTATTTGGCTAAGGATGGGCTGCAAATTATTATTCTTCTCGGCGGAGGAAGTAAGCGCTCGCAACAAAAAGATATTGAGCGCGCCGTCATTCTTTGGGAAGACTACAAACGGCGGAAGCGCGATTTTGCAAAGGCCGCTAAGTTAAATGAAAAAGCAAAATAGAAGGATTTAGCGATGGCACTAACACGTGATTTTAAAGAGACGATTGTCGCGCGAGTGAAGGCTGATCCTGCTTTTGCAAAAGCCTTGCTTGATGAAGCGGCGACGCTTTTTTTGAACGGTGAAGCAGAGACCGCAAAACTCATGCTGCGGGATTTGGTGAATGCGACCGTCGGGTTTGAACAGCTTGCGCAAACCGTTTCTAAACCAACCAAAAGCGTACACCGCATGTTGTCGCCCTCCGGTAATCCGACCATGACAAACTTGGCCGCGATTTTTGCGGCATTAACTGCGTCGATGAAGGTAGAATTTCAAGCGTTGAGCGCTTATTCGCGTTAGGCGTCACGCTATTTAAGCTATCTTTATGGGTGAGAAATGTGTGTTTCCCTCCTTTTTTCCCCCTTCCTGATAGGAGGACTTATCAGGAAGGGGAAATTAGCGAACGATGGCAATGCCACCCTTACAGCACGTTGCTTCAGGACTGGACGCAAACGTACGATTGAGCGGTCAACTTTATTCCTGAACGAGCACTAAAACTGCGAATTCGGTTTTCAACGCATAATAAGCTAGCATGGATTATCTACTCAGCTTAACTTTGAATGACAGTTGTGCAATATGGAACGGACGAAAAATGAAAACTGGTTTA
>JANMDR010000214.1:0-4164 GCA_031376425.1 Betaproteobacteria bacterium | reverse complement strand
CGTTTTTAGACCCTGTAGCCGATAAACTGATGGTGGCGGCTGCCCTCATCATGCTAGTGCAGTTAAAGCGCGTGGATGCTATGGTGGCAATCATCATCATTGGCCGCGAAATTACCATTTCTGCCCTGCGTGAATGGATGGCACAGGTGGGGCAAAGCAAGAGTGTGGCGGTATCGATGATTGGTAAAGTTAAAACCGTCGCGCAACTGGTCGCCATTCCGTTTTTGCTTTGGCACGACATGTTTTTAGGCTTTATCAATTGCCAAGTTGTTGGCACCTACCTAATTTGGGGTGCTGCAGCGCTTACTATTTGGTCAATGTTCTACTATTTAAAAGCCGCATTTTCCAGCCCACCGACTTGAAATTTTGCCCAACACCCGCAACTAATGCCATTACGTGAATTTAAGCCTCAGACGTTCGTGCGGTTAAATGCAAAAACATCCATCGAAATATGCGATGTAATTATTAATTTTTAAGGAAGCACCATGCAAAATATAGACGAAAACGCCCTTGAATATAGCGTTTTGCCGTTATTGCCATTACGCGATGTTGTGGTTTTCCCGCACATGGTTATTCCCTTGTTTGTGGGTCGTCCAAAATCAATTAAAGCCCTTGAAGCCGCAATGGAGGAGGGCAAAAATATTGTTCTTATCGCCCAAAAAGCGGCATCTAAAGATGATCCGGCACCGGAAGATTTGTTTGCCGTGGGCACGGTTGCCACTATTTTACAGATGCTAAAGCTGCCAGATGGCACTGTAAAGGTGCTGGTGGAAGGTTTGCATCGTGCCCGCATTTTGCATGTGCTCGACGTAAAAGAAAATTTTGAGGCGGAAATCGCGCCGGTGTTAGAGGACGAAGGCGAAAGCAACGAAGTAGAAGCGTTGCGTCGTAATCTTTTCGCGCAGTTTGATCAATACGTAAAGCTGAATAAAAAAATTCCGCAGGAAGTGCTCACCTCACTTTCCGGTATTGACGGTGCAAGTCGCCTATCTGATACGATAGCTGCGCATTTGCCCTTGAAGCTTGAACAAAAGCAGGCGATTTTAGAAACTGATATCGTCCTCGCGCGCTTAGAGCAATTGCTGAGCCTTATCGATAATGAACTCGATATTTTGCAGGTAGAAAAGAAGATTCGTGGCCGCGTTAAACGGCAGATGGAAAAAAGCCAGCGCGAATATTATTTGAATGAGCAAGTAAAGGCGATTCAGCGTGAATTAGGCGAATCGGAAGACGGCGCTGAATTTGACGAGCTTGATAAAAAAATCAAAGCCGCCCATCTGCCAAAAGATGCAAAAACTAAAGCCGAAGCCGAGCTTAAAAAATTGCGCTTAATGTCACCCATGTCGGCAGAAGCCACTGTCATCCGTAATTATATTGACATACTTACTGGTCTGCCTTGGAAGAAGAAATCCAAAGTAAATATTGATTTGAATAATGCTGAGGCCGTGCTCGATGCCGACCATTACGGGCTGGATAAAGTCAAAGAGCGGATTGTTGAATATCTTGCCGTGCAAAGCCGCGTAGATAAACTTAAAGCGCCCATTCTCTGTTTGGTTGGCCCGCCGGGTGTGGGCAAAACCTCGCTTGGTCAATCTATCGCCAAGGCCACCAATCGGCAGTTCGTGCGCATGTCGCTCGGTGGCGTGCGTGATGAAGCGGAAATTCGCGGGCATCGCCGTACATACATCGGTTCTATGCCCGGCAAAATTTTGCAGAATATGGCTAAAGTGGGTGTACGTAATCCCTTATTTTTGCTTGATGAAGTCGATAAAATGGGTCAAGATTTTCGCGGAGACCCAGCCTCAGCGTTGTTAGAAGTGCTTGATCCTGAGCAAAACCATACCTTCGTGGATCACTACGTAGAGGTAGAATACGACCTATCAGACGTGATGTTTGTAGCTACTTCCAACACACTTAATATGCCAGGACCGCTGCTGGATCGGATGGAAATTATTCGCTTAGCGGGTTACACCGAAGACGAAAAAGTGCATATCGCCAAGCAATATTTATTGCCAAAACAGATCAAAGCCAACGGCCTAAAAGCCGAAGAAATGACCCTGTCTGACGACGCCATGCGCGACATCGCCCGCTATTACACGCGCGAGGCGGGTGTGCGCGGCATGGATCGTGAAATTGCGAAAATTTGCCGCAAAGCCGTGAAGGCAATATTGACAGCGGACGCAAACGCTAAAAAAGTGGGTGATGCGGCGTTAGCCACTTTAGAAGCCACTGCAGCAGCTAAAAAGAAGGTGCTGGTAAAACCACCGAAGACCACCAAAGCGCCAAAAGACAGCGCTGCAGGCAAACTCACCCTACCAATTGCGGTGTCGCCGAAAAATCTTGAGCAATATTTAGGTGTACATAAATATAGCTTTGGCATTGCGGAAAAGAAAAATCAGGTGGGCCAAGTCACAGGCTTAGCGTGGACTGAAGTAGGGGGCGAATTGCTCACTGTTGAAGCCGCAAAATTACCCGGTAAAGGCAAGATTGAAACCACCGGCAAGCTGGGTGATGTAATGCAGGAATCGATCAAGGCGGCGATGTCGGTAGTGCGTTCACGCGCACAGAGCTTGGGCATTGCGCAGAACTTCCACGAAACCTGCGATATTCATATTCACGTGCCCGATGGCGCGACTCCAAAAGATGGCCCCAGTGCTGGTGCGGCAATGACCACTGCACTCGTATCAATACTAACCGGCATACCAGTGCGTTGTGACGTGGCGATGACCGGAGAAATTACCCTGCGCGGCGAGGTATTACCCATCGGCGGCTTGAAGGAAAAACTACTAGCAGCAGCGCGTGGCGGTATAAAAGTGGTGCTGATTCCTGAGGAAAATAAAAAAGACCTCACCGAAATTCCCGAGGAAATTACCCGCAATTTGGAGATCATTCCAGTGCGCTGGATTGACGCTGTGCTTGAAACCGCGCTCGAACGCAAGCCTGAGCCGCTCGCCGATATCGTTGATGCAACGGCAGTAGGCGCGCCCGCAGCAGTGGTGGCAAAAGCAGCAGTGGTGACCAAGCACTAGTGCATTGAAAATGCGTTATAAATTGCGTGCTGCACAATAGACACAAAAGTTTTGCTTGTAGACGCCCTATTTATGGGCGTCTACAAGCAATTAATGTATAATATAATTTAAGTTAGTTGTTTCGCAGAAGTTACGTTCGAACTATAACCTTGTTTAATGCCAAGGCCGTCGCGCAAACAAAAGTGGTATGGTTAGCTATGTTTATTTTCATTCAACGTAGATTACTTACAACGATGTGATGGTTTTGCTTGACACAAGGTTTAGCCACAGGATATAAATTGTGGTTGCAGGGGGAAGTAATACCTAGAAATTGCATTAAGTCTTTTAGCTATAATCGCGTCGCTCTAAAGCAAGGCAGCAGTATTATTTGCTGTCGTGTTTACTGCATTCGCGGCAGGTTTAAGACTGGAGGCGATAAAAGAATTCTTTGCAAATGAATCCACTTACACAAAAGGCAAAACTATGAATAAATCAGAATTGATCGACAGCATCGCTGAATCCGCAGATATTTCAAAGGCTGCTGCTGGACGCGCCCTTGAAGCCACTATGGCCGCTGTACGTGCGACCCTTAAAAAAGGTAACTCAGTGACACTAGTCGGCTTTGGTACTTTCTTTGTTGGCAAGCGTAAAGCCCGTAATGGCCGCAATCCACAGTCAGGCGCCACCATCAAGATCAAAAAGGCCAATGTTCCAAAATTTAGAGCTGGTAAAGCGCTGAAAGATGCGTTAAACTAACAGGCTGTTCTGGGTGCTTAGCTCAGCTGGTAGAGCGTTGCCCTTACAAGGCAAATGTCGGGGGTTCGAGCCCCTCAGCACCCACCAAGATTTTCGGTGTCGTAAGCATGCCACCAAGTTTTAAGGGTTGTTAGGCCGTTTTGTGAGCAATCACAACATGAACTAGTAAATGCAGTATTGGAGTGGTAGTTCAGTTGGTTAGAATACCGGCCTGTCACGCCGGGGGTCGCGGGTTCGAGTCCCGTCCACTCCGCCAACATTTTAAAAAAGCGATCCTAAGAGATTGCTTTTTTATTTTTGCGGGTGCTTAGCTCAGCTGGTAGAGCGTTGCCCTTACAAGGCAAATGTCGGGGGTTCGAGCCCCTCAGCACCCACCAAGCTTTTCGGTGTCGTAAGTCTG
>JANMDR010000209.1:0-10518 GCA_031376425.1 Betaproteobacteria bacterium | reverse complement strand
TGAACGTGAATGCTGGGTTAGCCCTTCACGACAAAAACAAATGCCGCAAAAACTTACGTTTTACATATTCTTCGCACAGATAATTCAGGCCAAACTCCCGTCTTTATTGGCTTTTAGGGTTTCCGGACAGCCACTATCTATAACGTTGCCGCGTTAGTTATCGACGGGCAAACCATGCTTTCAACTGAATACGGACACGATACAAACGCATAAAAACGCGCCATGTAAATGACGAGAGAATGATTTGATGGTTCCGTTCACCCGATTGATTGACGGCCATAAAGTCATGCAACCGTTGTTCTTTTTCAACTAAAAGCTTCTGATACATACGCAATAATCCATCGCGGCTAGCCATTAGGGTGCGCAATTCGATCGCATCTGCTGCCGTTAAGGGGTAATCCGCCTGAAATCGTTCCGGTAGCGGATTCGGTACATAAAAAGTCGTATGGGGCGCGACTACTTCAGCGACGGGGCGTTCTTTGGTATACAGATAGATTGAAAATGACTTGCGCGACAGACCCTTTTTATCTTCCGGCAAGTTAATACGCTCAAAGCCATGCCATGAATACTCATTCGTTTCAAAAATTAAGGCGCGATTGAGCAATGGTGCGATGCTAACTTTTTGGTTCACGGATTGATCCCAAGGATTAGAATGCAACGCAATCAAACCGCCCCATACCACCTCCCATTCAGGGTTTAGATAAATAAGCACATTGAGACGGCGATGCAACATACGCCTATCATCAATATTAAAATCAACATGAACATCTAGGCTTTGCCCATCACGGTTTTCATGGGTGCCACCACCGAAGAGCGTAGCATCGGCAAGCAAATCTGGAATGCCGGTTAAGTCGCTTATTTGCTGCAAAAAATCCGCAGAATTAATATAGTCATAGAACGATTTATAAAATGCGCTTACCTTAGAAACACCCGTAACCACGGCCTTGGCACCTACTTCCCCGTGTTCATTGAGCGCATGTTTTTTATCAAACGCGGGAAAGTCACGCAACAATGCAGCGCAAGATTCAGCTTGCAAAAAATCATCAATCACCACGTATTTAAACGGTTGTGCGGTTTGAAATTGGTGCTGAAGATCAAGGGCGTTAGCGATAACTGACGGGTTTAACATCTTTAAAAATTTAGGCTGGAATAATTTTCAATAATAGCCCGAATAAACGAATATGATTTAGCTTTATTACCAGAGGATTAGCGCGTATGCTAAATATATGGGAGTTTGCGAAGAAACACTTATAATCCTAACTACTGTTACATCATTATTGTGCGCAACGTATTAGCTACTAAACGAGGTGTCCAATGGATCCAAATGCATTGCTAGTTAAGTCGCAAAAAGGTGTTGAAGAGATTGAATCGCGGGCGCACGGGCTTTCCCACAAGTTGCGCGGTGCACTCATTATGATTGATGGCGAATCCACATTAGCGCAGATTTTAGATCGATGTGGTGAGTTCAGTGATCGCGTTCAAGCCCAAATATTGGAACTAGCGCTTGAAGGCTATATCGAAACCGTGAACGAAAGCGGTGAACTCGTAGAAGATGGCCTTGGGTTGGTAGACGATAGCGTTCAACTAGCTGCCAATGCCCCAGCCGATATGCGTGATTTTAGCCGTCCTGTACGACCTAAATAATATGCGTTACAAAGCAGGCGCTAATGTGCGCCTTGCTGCCTCGTGAATATTAGGCACGCGGCCAAATTTCCGTCAGTCTAATTGACCGCGTTCAAATCCAAATTATCGGTAAATTGCCCATCCACGCCCAGCGCGAACAAGGCGGCAATACGCACAGGGTCATTTACGGTGTAGCACAACACCCGATAACCTTCGCCCTTAAAGAAACTAAGCAAATCTTCATTTATGTGTTTGTGGTTGGTGTGTAGCGAAACGCAAGCTAGTTCACGCATTAGCGGCAGTAAGCTGCCATCCGGTTCAGAGTCAATGAGCAAACCAATAGGCAAATTGGGGGCTACCTTACGCGCGGCGCGTAATGCTTCAACGCTAAAACTGGAAAGTAGTGGTGCCACGGCGTGGCCATGCCAAAGTGTTGCACACTGCGCGGCAACCGCTGCGCCAGTTTCAACATCGCGGCCTTCACAGGGCTTGATTTCCACATTAGCTACCATATTGTGCTGCTGTAAAAACTGCGCTGTGGCGGCGAGAGTAGGAATACGTTCACCCGCAAAAGGGTGGCTATGCCAACTGCCTGCATCAAGCGCTTGCAACTGCGCCAAGGTCATGACCTTAGCCAAACCCTTACCGTTGGAAGTGCGGTCAACCGTATCATCGTGCAGCAATATCGGGTGATTATCAGCCGATAGCTTCACATCAAACTCCACGGCGTGATAGCCGCTTTGTGCGCCTACACGCATCGCCGCTAGCGTATTTTCAGGCGCTAAAGCACCCCCACCACGATGTGCAAACAACCGTGGATAGACCCATGGCAGGGCTTTTAAGGTTTCTGCATCTTGAGTAGAAATAGTCATATAAATAATCCTGGCGCAAACCAAAATGTAAATTGCAGCACGGCAATGCTGCCAAGTGCTGCAAGTAAATCATCAAACATCACCCCGAAGCCGTTTTTAAATCGCGCGTCGGCAGCACTAATGGGCCAAGGTTTAACGATATCAAAAAATCGAAACCACAAAAACGCCCAAAATGCCCCGAGCCAACCAACTGGCGCAAAAATAAGCACTAAAAACATCGCTGCAATTTCATCAATCACCATACCACCGTGATCGGCCAAGCCCAGCGCTTTTTGGGAAATGCCACACGCCCAAATGCCTGCTAAAAACAACCACACGGCAAGCGACAACAACACCAAAGTTGGGGGTATCTGCCATTGTTCACACCAATACTGTGCGGCGTAAAATAACGGCAATGCCGCTAAGGTGCCCCAGGTTCCCGGCGCCTTACGCGCCAGCCCTGCGCCTAAACCTAGGGCGATACAGTGCGCCGGATGGGCGAGTAAGAATGTTGCAGATGGCTTGATTGGCGGATTTAGCTGCATATTTTCGCTTATTCATTCGTGGCAAAGTGATCGAACCCTAACAGCGCTTTCGTGCCAACACCAGCATTTAAATTATGCACCGTAACGCCATTATTTTGCGCAGCATTCTGCATATTACTCAGAGCCACGATTTTACCAACTCGTGTACAAGGCAAGGCTAATTCGGCAGCAATTTCTGCTATTCGCTGCCGTGCCGACTGTAGTGCTGTAAAGCATAATTCATAGTCGTCCCCACCACTCAAGACAGCCTGATTGTTGGCATCTACAGACACATTTGTACTAATTTTCGGCTGCGGAATTGCGGCAAAATCAAGTTCTGCAGCTACTTTAGATGCGGCGCAAATATGTGCTAAATCGGCAATTAAACCATCAGAAATATCAATCGCGGCATGCGCCACCGCACGTAATTTTATACCTAAGCTAATACGCGGTGTGGGGGTAAACAGCAGCGCCGCAAGCTGCTCATAATCAGCGGCGGTTAGCAGCAATTTTTTCTGCAAGTGTTTTAGCGCGAGAGCCGCACCACCCAAGGTACCAGACACCCAAATATCATCCCCAATGATGGCGTTTGATCGCTTTAATGCCTGCTGTAACGGCACCTCACCCAGCACCGTGATGGTAATAGATAGCGGGCCGCTGGTGGTGTCGCCACCGATTAGCGCTATGCCTTGCGCATCTGCTAAGGCAAACATGCCTTCGGAAAATGCCTCCAGCCATGCGTGATCCAGATGCGGCAAGGTTAATGCCAAGGTAAAAAATCGTGGAGTGGCTCCCATTGCGGCCAGATCAGATAAATTAACCGCCAACGCTTTATGCCCCAGCGTTTGCGGCGCGACATCGCTAAAGAAATGTCGGCCACACACCAAGGTATCGGTAGAAACTGCGGTTGCTGCGCCGGGAGTGCTTAAAAACAGGGCGCAATCATCACCAACACCGAGCGCCGCATTGGGTGCTGGTCGCCGAAAATAACGCGCGATAAGATCAAACTCTGGCGTGGTGGTGTGCATAATTAGAATGCGTAGCGAAAATACGCGGCGCCAGTCACATTAAAGCTGTTGCGTTGCTGCGCGGTTTGTTTCTGGCTGATTTTTTTTCTGTTCCGCTGCGAAGGCAATATCTGCTGCACGTACTAGTGCGGCTAATTTATCAAGCACGCCGTTTACATATTTATGGCCATCGGTGCCACCATAGGATTTTGCTAACTCCACGGCTTCATTAATGATGACGCGATACGGCGTTTGCGGTGTGTTAATGAGCTCATGGGCACCGAGCAATAAAATTGCCCGTTCAATCGGGCTGAGCTCAGTTGGCTTACGATCTAAATGCGGTTCAAGCGCCAGATCTAGCGCATCTGCCTGACGCACGATGGCGCGCAAGAAGGTTTGAAATAACTCCGGATCGGCGTGGTGGTATTCATCATCTTGGGCAAATTGGGTCTCAATATCTACCAGCTCCGCAGTAGCCACCTGCCATTGATACAAACCTTGCAGCACCAGCTCACGCGATTTACGGCGACGGTTTCCCGGTGCGCGTGGCGCACCTTTAACTCGCGGGCCTTTTGCAACAATTGGCGCAACAGCCGCTTTGCCAACCACCTTAGTACTCGTTTTTTTCTTCAAGCCCAAGGTGCCCAGTTTTACATCACTCATATAAATCGCCCTAAAGTTTTATCTTGCTGCGTATTGGAATAACTAAGGCGCAGCTTCGGGCACAAGAGCGCCATTTCAACCGCTGCCCGAGCGCAATCCGCGCCCTTATCTGCAGCACGCTCACGCGCTTGGTCATCATTTTCAACTGTTAAAATACCGTTGGCGATGGGCAAACCTGCTTCCAATGAAACTTCCATTACGCCACGACAGCTATCATTACTAACAATTTCAAAGTGGTAAGTTTCACCACGAATCACGCAGCCCAGCGCCACTAAGGCATCAAAGCGGTTTGATTGCGCCATTGCCTGCAGCGCTATAGGAATTTCCAGCGCACCGGGGACGCTAGCGGTTTCAATCTGCGCCGTTGCCACACCAAGCTTGGCGAGTTCAGCCGTGCAGCCATTCAGTAAAGCCGACACGACCGCGTCATTAAAGCGGCTATGAACAATGCCTATACGCAAGCCTGCGCCAGATACCTCTACTGGGGGGGGCGAATGCCGGCTCATACCGCTTTAAGCTTTCGTTCGGTAGTGGGTGGTAAATATTCGACCACTTCTAAATCAAACCCAGCCAAGCTCGGCATCTTTTTAGGCCATGCCAGCACCCGCATTTTGCGCACGTTTAAGCTGCGCAAAATCTGCGCACCAATACCATGCAATCGCGGATCCCAAGCACGAGGTGCCTGGGTTTTAACTTCGCGCGGCATGAAGCGCTGCAGCAAACTTTGTGCATCTTCTTTACCGCGTAATAACACGATCACACCCGTGCCTTCGGTAGCAATAACACGCATGGCTTCTGCCACGCTATAAGCGTGTTTGCCACTATTAAATTCAAATAAATCAAGCGAGCTAAACGGTTCATGCACCCGTGTAATGACGGGGGTATCCGCTTTAATGGTGCCGCGCGTAAGAGCCAGATGTACCTCATTGACGGTTTTGTCATGAAAAGCGTGCAGTTCAAAGGAGCCGTAAGGTGTAGAAATTTCTTGGCTAGAAATCTTTTCCACCAAGGTTTCATTGATGGATCGGTAGCGAATTAAATCTTCAATCGTGCCCACTTTTAAGCCATGTTCCTCTGCAAAAATTTGCAGATCAGGCAGCCGTGCCATCTCGCCATCATCTTTAATAATTTCGCAAATCACACTCGCAGGGGTTAGACCCGCCAAGCGCGCCAAGTCACAGCCTGCTTCCGTGTGCCCTGCCCGCACCAGCACGCCACCGGGGCGCGCCATGATCGGGAAAATATGGCCGGGGCGGGAGATATCCTCCGGCTTAGCGTTCGCGGCTATTGCCACGCGCACGGTGCGCGCCCGATCAGCGGGTGAAATACCCGTGCTCACGCCAGTGGCAGCTTCAATTGAGGTGGTGAAGGCTGTGCCATGCCGCGTACGGTTATCAGCCACCATCAGTGACAGATTGAGTTGCTTACAGTGGGATTCTTCCAAGGTTAAGCAAATCAACCCACGGCCATACTTAGCCATGAAATTAATGATGTCGGGTGTAATGTAGTCGGCCGCAACCACGAGATCACCCTCGTTTTCGCGGTCTTCAGCATCGACTAAAACCACCATTTTGCCATTGCGAATATCTTCGATAATATCGGCAGCAGAACTAATATTGACGGCCATGATTGTAAGCAATTGAATTATGAAGCCCGTATTATCGCATTTTGGCTTACGCTACGGAAGGCAAAGGAACAAATGGGGGTAAAGCAGCCTACGGATAACGGGTGCGGCATGTTAAGCTTGCGCACTTTTTTCGTAATTTCTTTTGAGTCAAGATCGCAATATGGCAAAACTTTATTTTCGCTTCGCAGCGATGAACGCAGGCAAATCCACCGCATTGCTGCAAGTGGCCTTCAATTATGAGGAACGCGGGCAATCGGTAGATTTATTTACCGCTCAATTGGATGACCGCTATGGCGAAGGTAAAATATCCTCCCGCTTAGGGTTATCACGCCCTGCAGAAGTGTTTCATCCCGATCTGACCTTTGGCGATATTTACGCCAACCGCAGCTTGCCATCGGCGATATTGGTTGATGAAGCGCAGTTTTTAACACATAGTCAGGTGGTGGAGCTACATGTATTAGCCCATACCGGAAAATGCCCCATTATTTGCTATGGATTACGTAGCGACTTTTTAGGCCAGCCCTTCCCCGGTTCGCGCGCCCTACTGACCTTAGCCGACGACTTAGAAGAAATGAAAACCATCTGCCGTTGTGGTCGCAAAGCCACGATGAATGTGCGCCTAAACGAAGACGGTACGCGGGTGCGCGAGGGCGAGCAGGTAGAAATTGGCGGCAATAGCCGTTATGAAGCCGTGTGCCCACTGCGCTTTTATACTGGCAAATGCTAAAACAGCAAAACAAGCCCTTCGCCGCAAACATTTAAAGCTTACCCCAGATACCATCATGCCGAAAAATTTAGACCCTACATCTGGCGAACTGCAACCGCCCAACCGTAACTTGCTTGAAGTCGTCACTGGTGCCAGCGCCGAACTCTCCGTTGCGCAAAAAACCTTTAAGCAGCTTTTAGCCGGTGTTGAAGCTACCGAAGCGCAATTGCAAACGCTGGCGAAGTTAATTGAAGTGTATCGCCCAAAATTCAACCAAACTTTAAGCCCTATCCAACGCGAGTATGACGCTATGACGCGCGATTTGGTGTTGCGATTAGATGCGCAAATGGGCGCAAAGGGCCGCACAAAATCACAGCGCGAAACCATCTTCAGAGTGATGGCTTATTTGTACGAATCCTTAGCCCACTCGGAATTTGCCAACGAGGTTGAGGCCATCCTAGACAAACACCAGCCTGCCGACCAGCGCGTGGATGAGGCCTTGCTTATGGCACAATTTGGCGCTAGGCAGGAAGAACTTTTTGGTGGTGATTTTGCTTCCGACTTAGGCGCTGATGCGGACGATCCGTTGAATAAAGCACCGCGCTCGCCCCAAGAGATTTGGGAAGAAGCCATGCGCCGCATGGACGAGCAAGTTCAGAAACATCAGCAAGAAGCCGAAGCCCACGCCAATAAAAAGCGTGACAGCAAAAAAACGGCGAAACAAAAAAAGCTTGAACAGGAAAATATTGACACTAGCAAGCTGCTCAAAGAAATCTACCGCAAACTCACCTCTGCCCTGCACCCCGACCGCGAACCAGATGAAACTGAGCGCGCACGAAAAACCGCTCTCATGGTGGAAGTAAACAAAGCCTACGCCGCCAATAATTTACTGCAATTGATGCGCCTACAGTTTCAGACCATTAAAGTAGACGCTACGGCCGCAGCCACTTTAGCCGATGAAAAACTGCGGCTTATTAACCGCTCGCTAAAGCAACAATTTGCGGACCTACAGCAAGAATGCCACATGCTGGAATCGATGATACGGCATGAATTTGATATACCCTACACCCGCGCTATAACAGCAAAGTTGCTCGATAGAGAACTCGCCAAAACCAAAGCGTATTTTTTAGAAAAAAACGGCTTCATTCAAAACGAAATAAAATACCTTTCGCGCAGCGAAGCAGATTTCAAAATCTGGCTAAAAGATCAAAAGCGCATGATCGACGAAAATGATAGTTTTGCAGTAGACCATATGCTGGATGATCCCTTTATGCAAGAGATACTGAAGCCAAGTAAAAAACGGCGATAGTGAAAATTTAAAGTAAATTAAACGCTGAAGACACCCTATTTCAGGGTAGCTTCAGCGTTTTTACAGCAACGTTACTTAGGCATCACATAGCCCGTCACCCCGGGTGGATTGGTAGGCACACCTTCACCGCTCCATTGCTTTGAATTGATCAAAAAGTCGAACTCATTTTTATCTATTGTCCAGTGGTGGATTGCGGTGTTATTTAGCACTAGGCGATACAGGGGCACGCTACCGGTTACGCCAGCGGCTAAGAAAATATAGCCATCAATCCCTTCGTCGATGAACAGATCAGTTTGTGTACGCAGTGCATTGTATTCAAATTGATCCGATGTCCAGAAATGCTGACGAACTGTCTTAATATATAGGCGATAGTAAGGCGTAGCCACTTGACCGTTTTTGGTCACGCTACGGGTGAATATTTTATGGTCAATACCTTCAGCCACATAGGTTCCTACTTGCGGTGCCAGCACATCATATTCATTTTTGTCCGTTGTAAATAAATGACCACCGGTACTTGGAATATATAGTCGATAGCGGTTTTGCGGCGCTGAATCTGCAGTGACTGCATCGAAACGTGACACTATGCTGCCGACGACTAAAGTGGCAATACTGGTATCACCACTATTGGCGCTCGTAGTAATGCGTAAGCACACCCGCTGGCCATTGATAATCACCGAATTCACCGAAATGAACGTGCCCGTACAACCAATAGAATATCCAGCATTCGCACCCGCTGTACCAGTGATGCTGATGGATAACTGCACCCCAGCATCAATGCCTGCCACGGTAACAGTATTGGAAACAATTTGTGTATTTAGGGGCAAATTGGATTGACTGATAAAACTGAATGGATCGGGCGTAGTATCGGGTGCTGCTAACACGGTGAGGATTACCGTTACTGGCGTTGCAGCATCATAATTGGCATTACCAGCCTGATTGGCTACTACACTACAGGCACCCGCACCGATAGCCGTCAGTGCAGATCCAGTTATAGTGCAAACCGTTGCAGGGCTTGTGGTGGTAAAGGTAACCGGGTTTTGCGATCCACCACCAATGGCTGAAAGTATTAGTGGCGGGGTACCGGCAGCGGGATTGGTTAGCGGCGCAAAGCCAGAAATTGCTTGTCTACCTTTGGTGATCGCTATTTCTATACTGACTTGGGTTGCGGCGTATTCAAGCCGCGCTTCTTGCCGCGCAGTTACCACACATTTACCCACACCTTTTGGCGTTATCGAGTACAACCGATCAGAGAAATTTGGGCAAATGGTGGAAGCACACGCTGAACTTATCACGCAAATCGTTGCGTCAGATGAGCTGTAGGTCACTAAGCCGTCAGAAGTAGAACGAACCAGACCTGCTGTCGACTCGTCGAGCCGCAAAGACAATAGCACGGCACCAAAGCTAAGACTTGGCACTCGCCCTAGAACCGCTATCGTCGCTGAAACAGGTACGGCTGCTGCGAAGTCCCCCGATCCCGCTTGATTGGCGATGAGGTTGCAATTGCCTATGCCATTAAAGGTCACGGTATTTCCCGATACCGCACAAATAGTCGAAACGCTAGAGGTAGCAAAAACCACTGGACTGCTAGATCCTCCACCAGCAGCAGTTAGTACTAGCGGCGACGTGCCCAAAACCACCGATGCAGATGGCGCAAAGCTGATCACCTGTGGCAACAGATCAACTACAGTAAAGACAAATGTAGCCACACTGCCCACCACGGGGCTGACGGAGCTATTCACAAAACTGCCTGCGCTTGCGCCACCTTCCAAGCCATCCACTGCAAATGCATAAAGCACATGCTGCCCACGAGGTATATTGCTCAGCGTGGCAGAAAATGTTGAACTACCATTCGCTTTAATCCACGTTCCCGATTTGGTGTTAAGTTGATAGTACACAGAACGGGTAGGCAGTGTATTCGGTGTGTAGCTCGAAGCCGTACTGAAGTTAAATGTAGGCGAGAGCGTACGGAAAGTATTTTGCGAACTCGAAGCTGCGTTTGCGCCCGTCACTGTGGTGAGCAACTTAGCGGCTGTAATGGCGCGCGGGTTAATCGCATAAATTCCGCCACCGGTGTTAGCGCCATGGATATAAACTTTGCCATCAGCCGGGTTAATAGCCACTCGCGAGGGTTGAGGCTATCCCGAATTTTGTGTTTTTAGTTTTTGCTAGGCGGGGTTAAACTGCTTTTCAAAGTGGATCATCAACTGA
>JANMDR010000194.1:0-2584 GCA_031376425.1 Betaproteobacteria bacterium | reverse complement strand
ACTGCCAGCGCTGTATCCTATTGTGCGCCGCCGGGTGTGTTCAAGCCGGGTATGGATATAACTGGCATTGTCTACGACAAAGACACGATGCAACCCCTTGAAGGTGCCTATGTATTGGCCGTCTACGAGAAATCTGCCGTGTCTGGCGCGGGTAGCGGCAACTGGTGCGTAAAGACCAAGGGCATGTATACGGGTAAGGATGGTAGCTATAGCTTTCCGATAGAGCAGTTTGATAACGGTAGCCCCGCTGACGTGTTCGCCATCAAGCCTGACTACTATTTTGTTCAATACGATAGGCCACCCAATGTGCGTTACGGCTGGCATTTGAAATCTACGTTTGCCAATCGGCATATTTATTTGAAAAAACAGGATGTGGCGAAGCCCAATTTTCAGTACGGGTTTACATATTGCGAACGTCCTTTGTCTGCAACTGACGTGACATCAGCAGTAGATTTTTTGATTTTAAAACGTGCTGAGGAAATTAAGTATGGCGCAGCATCTAATAAGTCTACCGACTATTTTATTCAAAGCATGAAATCCCCTAATAAAGTAAGTAAATAATGAAAACACCCTCACTTTTATTCGCTCTGTCGTGCTTTTGTTTTGTTGCACAAACCTTCGCTTTCGACGTAAATACACATACTGCAATGACGTCTGAAGCAATTAAACAATCCGCCATTGGGAGTAATCCAAACGCCAGCGTGATCATAAAAAAATTGGGCTTATTTGATAGGCCAGAATTTTTAGGTGCGCAATATATTGATATTGGTGCATCATTAACCAGACGAACGTCAGCAAAGTTTGAACGTGACGTAATTGCAGCAGTTGGCGACACAAAAACTGGCCTCACCATTCCCCACGAACTTTCCCTCTCCGGCTGGATAATCCGCGGTGCCATTAGGGAAGACGACAACTCCATCGAAACGCCGCAAGGCGGCAGCAATGGCGCGGGTGACGAACCGGGCGGCGTGTTTGAACGCGTGTATAACCATTTTTTTGATCCGGCCAACGACCGTCCGCTGACTGTGAATGGCGTAGCATTTGGCAACCGCTCACCCGATTGGGCGCTCAACAAAGGCACGGTAAGTGCAGGCCACACCAACAACTACAATTTACCTTCCGCCCGCGAAGCCATGTGGCGTGCCTTAACTGGTAAAACCTGGATTGCAGGCAGTGTGGGATCAGATATTGAGTTAACCGGTGATGCGCAAATCTATCAAATCTTCCCGTTGGTAAAAGGTGTCGCCCTCGGTCTCCCTACGTGGCGTGATATGCATAACGCTGCGATCGAGCAGTTTAACTACAGCGGCTACACCACACCCGTATTGGCGAACTTTAGAGCTTAATTTTTAGCTTAAATTTAAATCAAACGCATTTTTAAAAGAGATTAAGCAATGCCAACGATAACCCCGCCGCCATCAACCTCAGTCAAGCAAAAAATGACGCGCCAATCGAAATGGCAATTGGGTATTAGTTTGCTAGTTACCGCCAGCGCGGTATCCTACTGCGCCCCACCGGGTGTATTTAAACCGAGTATGGATGTAACAGGCATTGTGTACGATATAGATACTAAGCAACCCCTTGAAGGTGCCTATGTGTTGGCGGTATACGAAAAGTCAGCGGTATCAGGGGCAGGTAGTAGCAATTGGTGCGTGAAGACGAAGGGCATGTATACGGGCAAGGATGGTAGCTATCATTTTCCGATAGAGCAGTTTGATAACGGAAGTCCCGCTGACGTGCATGCCATCAAACCAGATTATTACTTTATTGAACGTGACAGGCCACCCAATGTTCGCTACGGCTGGCATTTGAAATCTACGTTTGCCAATCGCCATATTTATTTGAAAAAACAGGATGTAGCGAAACCAGAGTTTCGGTATGGCTTTCGTCATTGTGAACGACCCACCTCACCCGATGATCTAGTCGATGCACTTCAGTTTATTAAAATTACTTATTCTGAGTACGTTAAATACAAGCGTGATGCAATGGTTATTAAGGATGCAGCGGAAGATATCGCAAACATCGAAAAAATAATCGTAAAGCAACCGACAAAAATACCGAAATAAGGGAATTACAAATATGAAAATTAAACTAGTAGCGACAATAGTGACGGCAAATTTATTTTTAATTAGTGCCGCTCCTGTGGCTGCCTTTGATGTGCACACCCACACGGCCATGACAGCCGAAGCTATAAAACAATCGCAATTTAGTGTGAGCCCCAATTCCAGTTTGGTCGTTAAAAAACTAGGTTTATTTGATCGACCAGATATATTCGGTGAACGATACATAGATATTGGCGCAACTATAACCGCGAGAAAGGGCGCATCGTTTGAAACCGAAGTGATGAAAAACGTACGCACTTTTGGTGAACTAGCCATTCCACCAGATTACTCCCTTTCCGGCTGGATAATTCGTGGCGCAATCCGCGAAGACGATAACTCTATCGAAACCCCAGCAGGTGGCAGCAATGGCGCGGGTGATGAACCCGGCGGCGTGTTTGAGCGCGTGTATAACCATTTTTATGATCCGGCCAATAACCGACCGTTGACAGTGAACGGCGTAGCCTTCGGCAACCGCTCACCCG
>JANMDR010000176.1:0-3760 GCA_031376425.1 Betaproteobacteria bacterium | reverse complement strand
CAGAATCGTCCACCTTATCGAGTACGGCAAGTTTGCTTGGGTGATTGATCCGGATGGCAATAAAGTAGAGCTTTGGCAACCGCCTGCAGGGCAGTGAGCAATTAGTTTTGGTCGGATATGTACAGCCCAATCCAAGATGGCATAGATAAAACGGTACAGTCGGTGCGCTACACCGAGGCCAAGCCACCGTCTAATTTGTCTGGCTTAGTGCATTGTTTTTGGGAACTCAAAACCGAGCGTACGCTACCGGAAGATTTCATACTCCACGCCTTGCCCGATGCATGCGTAAACATTTTGTTCAACCAAATAGACACAAACATCGCAGGCGTTACAGCGCTGCGTACCGTGGCGGAAGTGCTCAATCTTGGTAAAACATTTCACTACGTCGGCATCCAATTTTTGCCGGGTGTGTGGCAAGGGAGTAAAGCCGAAATTGTTGATCACTTTGTAGGCACCACTTACAGCGGGCAACTGCCATTGATTGACACAAGTATTGAGCTAGCCAAGTGGGATTTCCTCGGAAAACAGCCAGTTTTAGCAACACTGGTGCAGTGGTGTGTGGATCAAAATTTAGTGGTGGCCAACCGAGTAACTGAAAAAATACTTGCCCATATTGACGATATTCGTACCGTGGCCGACATGGCAACCGTCACAGCGATATCGCCCCGCCAACTACAGCGAACGCTCAAACAAACGACAGGCTTTTCGCCGCACGATCTACTCAAAGTATTGCGTATGCAGCAGTCATTTAAGCAACACTATTTGGACTTGTACGCCGATCAATCACATTTTATTCACTCGTTTCGCAGAATCACTGGCTACACACCCGCGAAATACACTGATAAGTTTGATGTCTGATTTATACAATACGTTCAAAGTGCGACTGGCTAGACTAGCTGTAGATTAACGAGCGCGTTAATCCTCACCTAAACTAAGGAGCACGATATGGCAAAGTCTAATGCAATAGGATGGTTTGACATCTACGTCGAAGATATGGATCGGGCAGTGGCGTTTTACGAAGGCGTACTCAAGCAAAAACTGGAGAAAATAAGCGACCCTACAGGTGAAACACAAATGATGAGCTTCCCCGCAGATATGGGCGTATACGGTGCTGCGGGTGCGCTCGTAAAGGCGGCATATTCCAAGCCCGGCGTGGGTGGCACAATGGTGTACTTTAGCGTGGAAGATTGCGCGGTAGAAGAATCGCGCATTGTGAGCGCAGGTGGAAAAATAGTGCGGCCAAAGTTCTCAATCGGCCCATTCGGTTGGGTAACATTGTGTCAGGATACCGAGGGCAATATGCTGGGGTTTAATTCAATGAAATAGCTTGTAAGTTTAAACCTGCGCACTTCGCTGATGCTTCGGTTTGATACTCTGCCTAGTAGTGCGCTGAGTAGCATGCTTCATTGATTTGTAAGTGGTTTAGTTTCAGGAAGTAGCTTGGAGATGCCTAGCTAGCGGGTGAAACATCACTCGGCAACGTCACCGTTGCCGAGGCCACCTAGAGGCTGCGAGCGGTCTTGACGAAGCCTTTAGTAGCGCGAGTCGCTGCCGACGATCAAGTTAAAATGCATAATTGATCACAATTGCACTCGTACCTGAGGTTCGCTTGTGCGTTAAAGCGCTATCTTTGGCGTCATTCAGCAATCTGCTCAGGGAGATCGCACCCGTGACCGATATTTTCTGGTCGATGGCATAGGTCATTGCCACTTTGGCGCGAACATCGCGTGCACCACTACCAATTAGCTGAGTCGCGTAGCCGCTAGCGCTGGACTGCGCGCTAGTTACGCCAAAAAATGACTGCATGTAGTTAGCATTGGCGAGTGTAACCTCGGTTCCTACGTTGATGTACCAATTTGCCGCGATTGCGGTAGAGTAGTCGGCACCCAGATTAACTAGTAGCCCCTTGCGATCAGATCCTGCGCCGTAGCGAATCGAAGAATTCAGGAATAGCCCTTGGATGGGCGAGTAGTTGAAAAATGCACCACCCTCGGCTGCGGCCTTCACGTCACCCATTCCGCGTAAGGCGTTGGCGCGCTTCACTTTGCGCCCGTCATCGGCTGTTAACCTCAGCCCATACTGTAACTGTGCTGATTGAGAAAAATTGTAGCCGATGCCATTGCTGGTACCCGCGAACCAGCCGCTGATCCATTGGTAGTCGAGCACGGGCAGTAACAAGGCGCGTCGTTCATCCGAGCCTCGATATTGGTAGGTAGCAATGACTGCGGCACCCAGCATGCCACCGTTGTCGTTGGGTGCGTTAGATAGGTGTACGGTACCGAAGCCTTGCGCAAACGCGCTGGGTGCAGTTGCGGCCATGCCGACGGAGAGCGCGAGAATTTTTAGGAAATTGTTAGTATTGATCATGAAGAACTCCAAAGTTGAGTGGCGTAAATGGTGCGGGAGAATAGCTATAATTTGCCGCTATTTAGGGACTGCGTTTTGTATAAATAGAAGTTGAGCGATGCCTAAAAGGCCTGCTTGGTGGTTAGTGAAATTTGGCGAGGGGTGATTGCCGACGAATAATCCATTCAGCAAAAATAATATTAAGTGCCCACGCTGCAGCCATAAGCGCATCGCGAGTGAAATAGGTCGGTGCATGGAAAAGCAGCGTGAAGGGAAGCATGATGATGACCTGTGTACCCGCGCCTTGGCCCAGTGCATAGGCGCGAATCATCCACCCCCTGTGTTGCGTTAGGTGACCTTGCTGTACGGCACCCACCGCTAACGTAATAGCCAGCGCCATTGCAGAGGCAACTACGAGACGCACTAAGTACAACAGTTCGCCTTGAAGCTCAGAAGGTATGAGAGACCATTGCGCTAGCCACGCACCCGTGAGTGCAGTCAAAATTCCGGCAGATGCGACCGCTCTACCAGCCATGCGATGCCAACGCGGGTAACGAAGCCGAATGGTTGCATCAAACTGAAATGCCCCGAGCAGGCAAAACAACGTGGCGCAGAAAATATGCAATGCGACAGGAAAAGGCGCGGCGACGAAACGTGCGTTGTAAGCTGTGATCTGCGCGTCGCTCCCAAGTTCTGCGAGACGGATTGCGCCGGCCAACACCGGGACGGTGCTTAGCATAATCAATGCAATCGGTATGATGCAATTGGTTTTGGCAAGGGTGGTCACGTTGAGCACGCCTTGTAACGGGCTCGGAGCTCATCGCTAAACATTGTCATCCCCTTGTGATCTGACGTTAGGCGCGGTGCTGTCTGGTGGGCTTACCTGCAGTGTGCTCGCGAGGCCTGCCAATAATGTTAATACTGCGGCGATACCAAAACCGAGCTGTGGTGCCATACCGGCAGACGCTACGGTAAAGAGCAGGGTCATGGTGATCGCGCCAGCGGTTTGACCAATCAGCCGTGCAGTCGCCTGCATACCACCTGCTGCACCGCTCCGCTCCTTTGGTGCCGAAAGAAAAATATTGCGGTTATTGGCCACGTTGAAAAGTGCGAAACCGACACCACAAAGCATTGTCAGAGGTACTAATGCGAGTGGGTTCTCCTTAAGCGGATACAACGCGCATGCGGCAAGCCCAGCCGCTAGGCTAGTGCCACCAACAGCGCAAAGCCATGCGGTTGATAAGTGGTCGGCGAGGCGGCCTGCGAATGGCGCTACGCATGCCACAGTCAGAGGCCAAGGAATCATATAGAGTCCAACCGTCAGTGCGTCCTGTCCAAGGCCATACTGCAGGTAACAGGGCAGGGCAACCATGCCTGCTGTCTGTCCGGCGAAGCAACAAGCCGAGGCGATCAC
>JANMDR010000153.1:0-7744 GCA_031376425.1 Betaproteobacteria bacterium | reverse complement strand
CAAAGCAAAAGATCAAGCAAAAGACCAAGCAAAGAACGGCAACGGCGGCAATCTTGGCTTTGAGGCTGAGATGTTCAAGGCTGCCGATAAGTTGCGCGGCAATATGGAACCATCCGACTACAAACACGTCGCCCTTGGGCTCATCTTCCTCAAATACATCTCCGATGCCTTTGAAGCCAAGCACACCGCACTGCTCGCAGAGGGCGGCGCTGCAGCCGAAGACAAAGATGAATACCTTGCCGACAATGTATTTTGGGTGCCTAAAAACGCCCGCTGGTCACACCTGCAAGCCAACGCCAAACGGGCAACTATTGGCACCCTAATCGATGACGCCATGCGCGCTATCGAAAAAGATAACGAATCACTCAAAGGTGTGCTCTCCAAAGACTACGCTCGGCCTGCGCTCAATAAAGTCATGCTGGGTGAATTGATCGACCTTATTTCTGGCATTGCCCTAAGTGAAGAAGGGCACGCCTCTCGTGACATTCTTGGCCGCGTTTACGAATACTTTCTGGGTCAGTTTGCCGGAGCCGAAGGCAAGCGCGGTGGCGAATTTTATACGCCGCGCTCGGTCGTGCGCGTGCTAGTAGAAATGCTCGAACCCTACCAAGGCCGTATCTATGATCCCTGCTGCGGCTCTGGCGGCATGTTTGTGCAGTCTGAAAAATTTGTGCGCGACCATAGCGGCCGCATTGGCGACATCGCCATCTACGGACAGGAATCAAACTACGTCACGTGGCGGCTCGCGAAGATGAATCTAGCCGTACGCGGCATTGATTCCGATATTCGCTGGAACAACGAAGGCAGCTTTCACAAAGACGAGCTACGCGATCTCAAAGCAGACTACATCCTCGCCAATCCCCCATTCAATATTTCTGATTGGGGGGGCGACCGCCTGCGTGAAGACGTGCGCTGGAAATTTGGCATACCCCCTGCAGGCAATGCCAACTACGGCTGGCTACAGCATATTTATCACCACTTAGCCCCCAACGGTACGGCAGGTGTGGTGCTAGCCAATGGCTCGATGAGCTCCAACGCCTCGGGTGAAGGCGATATACGCAAAGCAATGGTAGAAGCCGATATTGTTGATTGCATGGTGGCATTGCCGGGGCAATTATTTTATTCCACCCAAATTCCCGCCTGCCTGTGGTTTTTGGCACGCAATAAAAATCCCGATGGCCGCAAGCGCAGCGGCTGGCGTGATCGGCGGGGCGAAGTGCTATTTATTGATGCCCGCAAAATGGGCACCTTGGTTGATCGCACGCGCCGCGAACTATCGGATGATGACGTGCAACGCATCGCCGATACCTACCATGCATGGCGAGGTGAGCCAACTGCGGCTAAGTACGCCGACATAGCCGGTTTTTGTAAAACCGCCACACTAGCCGAAATCGCCAAACACGGCCACGTACTCACCCCAGGGCGCTTTGTGGGTGCGGAAGAAATTGAAGATGATGGCGAACCCTTCGCAGAAAAGATGCAGCGGTTAAGTAGCCAACTACAAAGCCAGTTTGCAGAAAGTGCTAACCTTGAAAAAGCCATCAAAACCAATCTGGTCAACCTAGGCTATCCAATTTCCAACGCAGGTAAAAACCATGACTAATCCACCCCTTGATCTCTCCGCTCTGCGTCAGGCTTTAAGCTCCTTGGAAGATGGTTTAGAAGTAGTCAGCAACCACGATTGGTTCAATCAACAGACTGATAAAGTTAAAAATACCCTTATTGCTGGCGTGATTCAAAACTTTGAGTTTGTTTACGAGATCAGCATCAAGATGATCAGGAGACAGATCGAAGCTGAATCCGCCAGCCCCAATGAAGTAGACGAAACTAATTTCCGTGAAGTGCTACGCGTGGCAGCAGAAAAAGGCTTGATTGCCGACGTAGACGCGTGGTTTAAATACCGCAATATGCGCAACATCACCGCGCACACCTATGACCGTGAAAAAGCTCAACAGGTCTATCAAAATACCTTGATATTTATCGTTGATGCACGCAAATTATTACAAACGCTTGAAGTGCGCAATGCCTGACATACCAAAGATAGACATCCGCCCAGACCATTGGGAACTCGTGCGCTGCATTTTGCAAAAACACGTGCCGCAATACCCCGTATGGGCATTCGGCTCGCGCGCCAAATGGACAGCCAAGGAATACTCCGACCTTGATTTATGCGTGATATCAGATCAGTTCCTAGGCTTTAACACACTAGCAGCGCTAGCCGATGATTTTTCTGAATCTGATCTCCCATGGAAAGTAGATGTTGTGGATTGGGCGACTACCAGCGCGTCGTTTAGGAAGATTATTGAGCGGGATAAGGTGGTGGTGCAGGAGGTAGGAAGCGTTATAGCGTGTGAATGGGAACGCGTGACGGTCGCCGATGTCTGTGAGCTGATCGTCGATTGCGTCAACAAGACAGCACCGGTCATTGACGAGCACACACCTTTTAAGATGCTCCGTACGACCAATATCAAAGACGGGCGAATTGACCGAGAAGATTGCCGTTTAGTAACCAAAGATACTTTTGTCAAATGGACTCGGAGAGCGGATGTCAGGCGTGGTGACGTGATCTTGACTCGTGAGGCCCCGATGGGTGAAGTCGGCTACGTTGATTTCGATGACACTGTTTTTCTTGGGCAGCGCCTCATGCAATATCGAGCAAACCCAATGCTTCTCGAATCGAGATTCCTACTTTATTCATTTTTATCTAAAGACCTGCAGAACCAATTTGCTGCTCATGAAGGAAACGGCTCTACAGTAAGCCATATACGCGTCGGAGATTGCTCGAAGTTTCAACTTACGCTCCCACCCCTCCCCGAACAAAAAGCCATCGCCCACATCCTCGGTTCACTCGACGACAAAATCGAACTCAATCGACGGATGAACGTGACGCTGGAGGCGATGGCGCGGGCGCTGTTCCAAAGCTGGTTTGTAGATTTCGATCCCGTCCGCGCCAAGCTAGATGGCCGAACCCCCGACGGCCTTGATTCAGAAACTGCCGCGCTGTTTCCCAAGCTCCTTGAACACGGCGAAAACGGCATGCTTCCCATTGGTTGGCGTCACGCTGCAATCGAAGAACTCTGCGCTATCAACGCATGGACGCTTGGCAAGAACGATGCCTTGAAAACACTCGAATACGTTGAGATTTCTGAAGTGAGTCGTGGCAATATCACGAACATCGCTACCTACCTGCGCGGCGAAGAACCCAGCCGTGCTCGCCGCCGACTTCGCCACGGCGACACGGTTCTTTCCACCGTCCGCCCCGACCGAGGTGCCTACTTCCTCGCGCTGAATCCGCCAGAGAACCGCGTGGCGTCTACTGGCTTTGCCGTACTCACTCCCACAACCGCCCCCTGGTCATTTCTTCACGCTGCTCTCACGCAATCAGAGGTTTCCGATCACCTCGGCAAAATGGCCGATGGCGGTGCCTACCCTGCTGTGCGCCCCGAAATCATTGGAGCTATACAAATCGCACTTCCCAATGAGCCAAAAATTCTCCAAGCCTTCCATCGCAATTGCGCCCCACTCTTTGAACAAGCCGACGCCAACCGCATCCAATCCCGCACCCTAGCCACCCTGCGCGACGCCTTGCTGCCGAAGCTGCTGAGCGGGGAATTGCGGGTGGCGGACACGATCAATCTCATTCAGGCTTTAGGCTAACCATGGTGACGACACCGCAACAAATTGACCTCTGGCGTTCTGTCACTTCGGAACATCAACACTTGGAGTTCAAGGAAGCCAAAACACAATTCGACAACGATAAGCTCTACGAATACTGTGTAGCGTTAGCCAACGAAGGTGGTGGGCATTTACTGCTCGGCGTGACGGACAAACCGCCGAGATTTGTGGTGGGCACAAAGGCTTTCGACAATTTGGTCGTGATGGCGGAAAAGCTGTTCGTGAAGATTGGGTTTCGCGTGGACATTGAGGCCGTAGCTCATGCCGATGGCCGAGTGCTGGTGTTTACCATTCCATCACGACCGCGCGGCACTGCGTATCACTTGGATGGAAAGTATCTGATGCGTTCTGGTGGATCTTTAGTTCCAATGTCTGAGGATTACATAAGACGCATTTTTGCCGAAGGTGGACCTGATTGGGTGGAGGGGCACACAATGCAAGGTTTGGACGGACAGCAGGTGGTCGAATTATTGGATACACAGGCATTCTTTGAATTGCTGAAGCTGCCATATCCCACAGACCAAAACGGTGTGTTAAATCGCTTGGAGACCGACCGCCTAATTGATGCTGTTGATGGGAGCTATGCCATTCGCCGGATTGGTGCGCTGTTGCTCGCTAAAAAACTGGCAAATTTCAGTGACTTAGCCCGAAAGGCAACCCGTGTGGTGGTTTATACCGGCACCTCCAAACTGGAAACCAGACTAGACCAGACGGGCGCAAGAGGCTACGCGTCAGGATTTCGAGGCATGATTCGCTTTATTATGGGGCAACTCCCCCAAAATGAAGTGATAGAAGATGCACTGCGAAAAGAAGTCAAGCTGGTGCCTGAAATAGCGATTCGCGAAGTAGTAGCCAATGCGCTGATCCATCAGGATTTTTCTATGACTGGCGCTTCGATGATGGTAGAGATTTATTCGAACCGAGTAGAAGTTTCGAACCCAGGCGAACCGCTGGTTCCAGTAGACAGGTTTATTGATGGTTACCAGTCCAGAAATGAACGTGTGGCTGACCTGATGCGGCGGATGCACATTTGCGAAGAGAAAAGCAGCGGCATCGACAGAGTTGTGCATACTGCGGAAATTTATCAACTGCCAGCACCGTCGTTCCGTGTCGGTTTAGGGCGAACGATTGTGACTATTTTTGGACCTAAGCCCTTTGAGGACATGGATCGGGAAGACCGCGTCCGTGCTTGTTACCAGCATTGCGCACTCAAGTGGGTAATGTCAGAGCGGGCGACTAATCAAACTCTGAGAGAACGCTTTCATCTTGATGAGTCAAAGGTGACGAGCATTTCTCAGGTTATTACGGCAACTCTGGAGGCCAAATTAATCAAGCTCGACGAAAAGGTGGGTGGGTCACGTAAGTTCGCTCGTTATCTACCCTTTTGGGCGTAGTCTTATTAAATTGCAACCCTTATAAACCCACTCTGAGACACTGAAAGTTATTTAAAAACAAAGACTTACTTATTAAAGCTTATTTAATTCTCTTCCCTCACTCCATTACCAAAAACGTTTCAAGTGGCAAGTTCGCCCGTTATCTGCCCTTTTGGGCGTAATCTTATTAAATTACAGTCCTAATGAATCCGCTGCGAGACACTGAAAGTGCTTTAAAAACAAAGACTTACTTATTAAAGCTCATTTTATAATCTTCCCTCAATCCATTACCAAATACGTATCAGGTGACAAGTTCGCCCGTTACTTGCCCTTTTGGGCGTAATCTTATTAAATTACAGCCCTTATGAACCCGCTGCGAGGCACTGAAAGTGCTTTAAAAACAAAGGCTTACTTATTAAAGCTTATTTTATGATCTTCCCTCAATCCAATACCAAAAGTGTTTCGGGTGAATTATTCAAGGTGCACAAGCTGCACTGCCTCCTGCTGGCGAACGCACTGGTAGGTAAATTGTGCGAGACACAGCTAGAATCTAATAAGGTTGTGGGCTATGAATAAACCCTCCGAACCATCCCCCACAGGCAGCCAGTTCCTCGTTTACCAAGCGGCGGATGGGAAGCTGAAGATTGACGTGCGCTTTGAGGGCGAGACGGTTTGGCTCACGCAACAGCACATGGCGGCGCTGTTTCAGACGACGCAGCAAAACATCAGCCTGCATCTTCAAAACATCTACGATGAAGGTGAATTGCAGTTGGCGGCAACTCACAAGGAATCCTTGTTGGTTCGCCAAGAGGGTGCGCGTTCCGTACGGCGTCAGGTGGATTTCTATAATCTCGATGCCATCATCTCGGTAGGCTATCGCGTGAAAAGCGCGGTGGCTACGCGCTTTCGCATTTGGGCTACGCAGCAATTGCGCGAATACATTACCAAGGGTTTTCTTCTGGATGATGAACGGCTAAAGCACCCGGACCAGCCCTTCGATTATTTTGAAGAATTGCTGCGGCGGATTCAGGATATCCGCACTTCAGAGCGGCGGTTTTACCAAAAAATTACAGATATCTATGCAACCAGTATTGATTACGATCCCACGCAGGAGGTAAGCCTGCTGTTTTTTAAGACCGTGCAAAACAAAGTGCATTGGGCCATCACTGGGCAAACCGCTGCCGAGATCGTCCACACGCGGGTAGGTGCCACTAAGCCTAACATTGGCCTAACAAACTGGCGGGGCGCGGTGATTCGCAAGCAGGATGTAGCCATCGCCAAAAACTACCTCAGCGAGCCTGAGCTGGCGGCGTTGAATAATCTAATTGAGCAATACCTTATTTTCGCCCAAGGCCAAGCCCTGCGCCGGGTGCCGATGCATATGGCAGACTGGATTGCGAAACTAAACGGCTTTTTAACTTTAAATGATCGCGACATTCTCACCCACGCAGGGCGTATTTCGCACGAAATGGCGCAGGCCAAGGCCGAATTAGAATACGATAAATTTCAGGTACTGACTGCCAATGAACCCCGTCCGGTAGACGCCGATTTCGAGCACGCCACCAAGGATTTGCAAAAGCCATTGAAGGCCAAAAAGCCAAAAAAACCCAAGGCATCTAAATCATAAACGCTGAAAAACACTGCCTGCTTTACCTGCTTTATACTGGTACATTAGTGATGACTAACATTTAATAGCGGCGAACGGAACACAACGGGGACACAAGGAATGGCGTTTTTATCTGAAGCCGCTGTTGAGCAGGCACTCCTTACGCAGCTACGCGGGCTGGGTTATCAGCTAGAGCGCGAAGAAAATATTGGCCCCGATGGTCAGCGCCCCGAGCGTGATAGCCACGATGTGGTGGTGCTGAAGAAGCGCTTTGAGGCGGCGGTGGCGAGGCTGAATCCGGCGCTACCAGTAGAAGCGCAGCAGGACGCGTGCCGCCGCGTAATGCAATCAGAGTTGCCGTCATTGCTGGAAGAAAACCGGCGGCTGCACAAGCTCATGACCGAAGGCGTGGGCGTCGAGTTTTATGCTGACGATGGCACCCTGACGGCGGGCCAAGTAAATCTGATCAACTTCGAGCAACCCGAGCAAAACGACTGGCTGGTGGTAAGCCAGTTTGTGGTGATTGCCGGCCAATACCAGCGCCGCCCCGACGTAGTCGTGTTCGTCAACGGCCTGCCGCTGGCGGTGATTGAACTGAAAGCCCCCGGCAACGCCACCCTTGCCGATGCATTCCAGCAGTTACAAACTTACAAAAACCAAATCCCCGCGCTGTTCAATACCAATGCCCTGCTGGTGACTTCAGACGGTATCACCGCGCGCGTTGGCTCACTTTCTGCCGACCATGAGCGCTTTATGCCGTGGCGCACGACGGACGGGCAAGACATAGCGCCTAAAGGTGCGCCCGAGCTGGCAACGTTGATCGAAGGTGTTTTTGAGCAGCGGCGTTTGCTTGATCTGCTCTGCCATTTCACCGTGTTTGGCGAGACGGGTTCGGGCTTGGCGAAGATCATTGCGGGCTATCACCAGTTTCACGCCGTTATCCGCGCGGTTGAATCAACCCTACGTGCCTCAAGCCAATGGCTGGGTGCGCAACAAGACCCACGCCAATACGGCACATCCGGCGGCTTACCAAGCGTCAAAACGCAAGCCAAGGGCGACAGGCGGGCTGGGGTCATCTGGCACACCCAAG
>JANMDR010000140.1:0-8768 GCA_031376425.1 Betaproteobacteria bacterium | reverse complement strand
GGCAGGTGTTGTGCCCCACACGGGTGTTTGTGTAAGCACCGATGTTGGGCACAACACCAGCCCAACCTACGCGCCGTTAGCCCCCGAATTACCACCATCTTAGTACCCACAGGAGCTTGACCTGCTTAAATATTTACTAGTAGTAGCCGCCTGCGCCGCAGCCCTTTGCGCCCAAGTAGCGGTAGCGCAAACACTACCCAACACCACCATTGAATACGCCACAGCAGACGGTGAGACAACCCGCCTAGCGATGGTGCTAGGCGCAATCGACAAACAAAACGCCCTGCTAAAAATTGCCCTAGAAAAAATCGGCACGGGGGGGGCTTCTGCGCAACCTACGCCAGTCGTCCAAGTAGCCGCCCCCCGCAGCGGCTGGGACGTACTCAGCGGCCTATTTGATCGCGCCCTTGGTGCCACCGCAGTAATCGCCCCCGTATACGCCCAATACCGCACCGGCCAAGCCCAAGCCGCCGCAAGCATCAAGCAAGCAGAGTACGGGCGCGACACGCAAATAGCCACCTTCGGCGCGTTTGAGCGCACCGCAGCGGCGGGGTTTAATGCTAACGCCAATATTGCGCGTGCCGGAGCCGATGCGGCATCGCTTGATAAAGCAAATTTAATGGCAGGCGTCATCGCGCTTGGCTCACGGCCATCAAGCGTTACTAACATCGCCACAGTCGGCAACGGCAACAATGTAGCAACGGATGGCAGCACCATCACCGCCAACAAAACTTGCATTACCGGTGCAGGCGGCAATGGTGGCAATAGCGGCAATACCGTGCCGTTAACAGCGCCAACGCTAAACACCCTCACTCTACCCCTACCAAGCGGCGCGGGCGGCATTGGCGGTGCTAGTGGTGCGGCTAGCGGGTGTAATTAATGATTAACTCGCGCAGTGTTGATGACTTGCATCCCAGCGTTGCCGCCGCCTGCCATGCGTTTTTAACGCAATGCACAGCGGCAGGGCTGGATGTAATCATCACCAGCACCTATCGCGATGCCGAAAGCCAAGCCGCCCTTTACGCCCAAGGCCGCACCGCAAAAGGCAATATCGTAACCAATGCGCCAGCAGGCCGCAGCTATCACAACTGGCGCTGCGCCTTCGACGTAGTACCCCTACGCGCAGGCAAACCTGTATGGGGCACCCAAGCCGATGAAGATTTAAAGCTATGGCAGCGCATCGGTAAAATTGGTGAGACATGCGGCCTAGAATGGGGGGGGAGTGGAAATTTAAGGATTACCCGCACTTTCAGATGACGCAAGGGTTGGCGATTGCGGATTTTTTAGCGGGGCGGAAATTGCAGTAGATTTTACCACGCGCTTGCAAATGGTGGAATAATAGCTATTCAATGGACACCATAACTACTTTTGATTTTCGTATCGACGCTTGGAAACCCGATACTTTGCCTATGGCGCGTTTAGCTGAATACGCCGCTTGCCTTGCAAAGCTGATGGGTTCGCCGGAGTACGTCCACCTTATAAAGGTTCGCAAAGGTAGTGCTATCCCTGAAATTGCAGTCGGAAATACAGCAGTGTCAATGGTAGTCAAGCGTTTATCGCTCGTAAATTCGCCCGACGCGCCCGAAGATGTTCAAACTAGTTTCAATAAGCTGAACGCGTATCTACGCGATGACAACGCGTCGGCGGTATTGCGTTATAAAAATGGCGCGGACATCATTGTATTTCCAGGCTGCAAAATGCCGTTGTCAAAAGAAATTATTGTGCATGAGCAAGGCGAGCTTGACGGCATGGTCTATAAGGTTGGCGGCACGGACTCGACGGTACCCATATGGCTTGAAGGCAGCAATGGAGAACAACTCAACTGCAATGCGAACCGTGCTATAGCAAAGCAACTAGCACAGTATCTATTTGGAGCTCCAATCCGTGTTTTCGGAAGCGGGAAATGGCGGCGCACCAACGAACAACATTGGAAATTAGCTAGCTTTGATATCAAGAGCTTTGAGCCTCTAGATCAAACACCCTTAACTGAGATCGTAGCAAAATTGCGTGGAATGGATACTGAGTGGGCGACGTTACCTGATCCACAAGCTGAGCTTCTACGCTTGCGGGAAGCATAGCGGCAGATGCGAGTCGCCTTCGACGCTACCGTTCTAGTTGATTTCTTTCATCAGAAGCACAGTGGTGACCGTCGCGCAAGGATAGATGAGCTTGTGGCAACACTATCAAAATCCAAAGCGCAGATCATCATTCCAACGCCTGCATTAACTGAGGTTTTGATCCGCGCTGGCAAAGCCCGAGCTGAAATATACAGTATCTTATCTGACAGTTCTGCCTTTGAGATCGCACCGTTTGATGGCAAGGCGGCATTAGAATGTTCCATCCTACTTAAGAACGCGTTGTCTGCAAAAGAACAGCGTGGAATAGCTAAAACCAAGATCAAATTCGACTGGCAGATTGTATCAATAGCCGCCACTCGCCAAGTCACTACAATTTATTCTGACGATAAAGATATAGCCAACGCAGCCAGTCGCATGGGTATTAAAGTGATTCGAGTTAGTGATCTAACATTGCCCCCAAAGTCACGAACACAAGTTGACCTCTGCTAAGTTTCGCGGCTGAAAATTAGCTTGAATTGCCCGAATCCGTGGGGCGGCGCATAATATCGCTGGTTTGTGCCATTGCCCTCCTAAAACCAACTGCGGGCGACGATACTATAACAGGCATCAAAGGTGCATCCAATCGCAGCAGTTTGCGGTATGAAAAAAAGGGGTAGGGATTGATGAAAAGACGGGCGGCGGAGATGGATTTTTTTAGGCGGTGAGCTGTGAGTTGCTATCTTCTAGGTCTAGATATTCTTCTCGTACCATGATTCCGAATGAACTCCATCAGGTGCTGCTTCAATGGCTTCTTTGATTAAGTGAAGCGGAATTTGAACCACTTTCTCGCCCACATAGATCTCAAACCATAACGATTCGTCTTTGTCATCAGCTACGATAGTAGCCAAATCATATGAAACTCCATCTGCTTTTGCATTTATTAGTAATTTTCTTCCGTCATCTACGGCTCCAAGGAAGAGCAGTTCAGTACTTGGTCTAATTTTTTCCATATATGATTCTCAATTTAATGCATTGCTGCGGATCGTACCCCGCTTGAGCGAGAGGCTAAAGTGCACGAACCGCGCTATTCGCGTAATCGCGTAGTAGAAGCCACTTGAAGAACTCGCGGCCCTTGTCAGTGATAACCGCCACATTTGAGTACTTCGAATGATTTTCTATCAACCCGAATGCTCGTGCATCTGACGCATTTGGGATATCTGCATACATACTATAGATACGGCCCGATAAAATATGAACTTTTCTAAGTTTTTCGACTCCCACGCTTATGGAAAAAGAAAACGCACGGAAACAAACATTGGAGCAACTCCACGAGCGGCGTAAGCAGGTCGTGCGATTGCATAAGAAAGGCATTAAGATCATGCAAATCATTGGCATGACGGGGTTAAGTTACCCCGCCGTGCGCGCATGTATTGATTTGTTTGATACAGGCGGTTGGCTCGCGATCCGACCCGCAATGAGAGGGCGCAGTCGAGGTGCTGGACGCACGTTGAGTCCCGAGCAAGAAGATCTCATTCAGCAAGCCATTATCGACAAGCGCCCCGAACAACTGAAGATGGATTTTTTCCTTTGGAGTCGTGCTGCTGTTGGTCAACTCATTGAGCAAGAATACGGCATCAAACTGCATGTGCGTAGCGTAGGAAAATACCTAAAACGCTGGGGCTTCACCCCGCAAAAGCCCATCAAACGGGCCTACGAACAAAATCCGGAAGCCGTACAGGCATGGCTTGAGGGGGAATATCCTGGAATAGCCGAACGTGCACAGCAAGAGGGTGCTGAAATACATTGGGGTGATGAAACTGCGTTGGTCAATACTGACGTACGCGGTAGAAGCTTTGCGCCAACAGGCAAAACACCTGTGGCATTAACCATAGGGGCAACCCGCCAAAAGCTCTCCATGATCGCCACGGTGACTAACCAAGGCAAGACGCGCTGGATGATCATAGACGATGCCTTCGATGCTGATAAGCTCATTGAGTTCTTTACCGCCTTGATCAAAGATGCAGGCAAAAAAGTCTTCCTGATTTTAGATAACTTGCGGGTTCACCACAGCAAAATCGTCAAAGCTTGGGTTGCCGAACGCCAAGACCAAATTGAGCTGTTTTACCTGCCAAGCTATAGCCCGCAACTCAACCCTGAAGAGCGTCTGAATGCAGACTTAAAGCAAGAAATGGGCAAGCGGGTTCCGGTGCGGACGAAAGCCAAATTACGCGCGGCGGCCAACGAATACATGGCGATGCTAGATAGGACTCCTGAACGCGTTATCGCTTACTTTCAGGATCGCAGAGTGCGCTATGCGGCTTAATACTTCATCGGGCCGGAGCAATAATTGAATTTGTAAGGATATCTTCTCGTCGAGCGATGAAGTTGGCAAGTGCGGCAGACTGAATAATTGCCTTAAACTCAGCCTCGTTTGAAAAGCTTAGTTTTCTTGCTTTAAGCTCCTCGACCTGCTTGAGCGCCTGCTGAAGCTCTTGTTCCTTTTTGAATATTTCACGATCCTTTGCGAGCAGTTGACGTTGCGTGGCAACATCACCGCCTTGAAGTGCCAAATACTTAGACCAAACGGCGGATACGAGTTGCCCCAGCTCTACTTTCGAGTACTCCGGCGGCATGAGATGAAGAAGGTCGTCCGTCAATTCTGGGTATCGCTCCGCAATGGCTTCGTATGTCGCGTTCGAATCAAAAATTGAGATGATTTTGTTCAAATCAAAGTTATTACCTCGGCTTTTTTCCTCTCGTAGAACATGTTTGATCTCACGGTCAACCCAAGAAGACTTGAGCGAATTCTCCGTGAAGAAGATCAGAGCGACATCAGCCTTATCTAATCCGTCTCGAAAGATTGATTTGCGAAGGTTGTCTCCAGGAACGATTTTTCGCTTATCCAACCATACGTTGATGTAGCAAGCCTCCAAATCTCGGACAAGTGGCTCAATGAGCGACTCCTTGTCCTCCGAGGAGTGGCTAACGAAAACGAGGACTGATTGACCCACGGAGACTCCTATGATTGACGTTGAAGCAAAAGCTCGATTTGGAAGACATGGTAGCGCTTTGCAATCGATATGTTACGGTGGCGTGCTTATGCATCATTTTCAGCGCTGTAACTCAATTTAGCAAACTCCACGCCGTGACGGCGTCCTAACACTCGGTTAAAGAGTCAAAAACTGCTTGTAATCAATGCGTTTCTTTAATATGGTGAATATACTTAAACCATTAACAAATTACGTTTTCCAGCAATGCAATAGATACTACTTTTCAGTCACAAACAGTAACTTAAAAACAGTCTAGCACCTCCTACTCGGTGCGGCAAACAATGATGACTCGCGATGAAAGTGCGTGTGCGGTTGCAGTATTGTATTGCATTGCCGCATCTGCACGGAAGCGAGGTATTTTCATTGTACAAACGCGCCACTAAAAACGCTATTTCTTGCTAAAAAGAATTTGCAATATATTCTTGCTAAATTAAATTAGCAAAGCTAAACTATCCAACTTAACTTTAAAAGTGGATTGCTTTAAGGGCTTACTTTAAAGGAGTCAATACTATGCTTGAAAAAATTTCACAAAAGCTAATCGGTTACCGCGTTAAAGCGGCACGCGATCAGAAGGGCTGGACGCAGGATCAGCTTACGCAGGGTCTTGGCTTGAATGATCGGCAGTCAATTTCGGACATCGAGAACGGTAAGCGCGCGCTGAAACCGGATGAACTGCTCGCGCTATCCGATTTACTTGATCGAGATATTGAATACTTTATTGACCCGTTCGCGGTTGCTGGCGAGGCGCAGTTCTCGTGGCGTGCTGCCTCTGAAGTGTCCGAGGATAGTCTTAACGCTTTCGAGCTAAAAGCGGGGCTGTGGATTGGTCTATTGCGCTGGTTGCGTGAGCAGCAAAGCAGTGAAACCAGCCCTCTCAAGCGAGCTTTGCGCTTATCGATGCAGTCTTCATATGAAGATGCGCAAATATGCGCAGAACGTTTGGCAGTTGAACTTGATCTAGGCGTTATCCCAGTAGAGTCGTTGATCGACAAGATCGAGCGTGAGCTCGACATTCCAGTGTTGTTTGTTGATACCGTAGAGGTTGCAAACGGAAAAACCATCTCCGGCGCGACTTGCCACCTAGAGGCCTTAGGCGTCATTCTCGTCAACCGTAACGAAACCGAGGCGCGGCGTTATTTTGATCTAGCGCATGAACTTTTCCATGCCCTCACTTGGGATGCGATGAAGCCAGACCACCGCGAATCCAATTCCATTGAAGATCGCCATAAGGGCAAGCGCATCGAACAATTGGCCGACAATTTTGCGAGCGCGCTGCTCATGCCGCGAGCGTCTCTTGATAAATTGATCGACACGAACCGAACCAACGACATCGCCCATCTTTGCGAAGTCGCAGCGTTGCTGCGCGTTTCGCCGGTGGCGCTCGCTTGGCGCTTGGTCAATTTACAGCGCATCAGCGTTGATACCTGCGAACAACTCAAAAAAGTGAAACAACGGCTCTCCGTTTCTGGCCCACCCAAAATATTTTCGACCACCTTTGTGCAGATGCTACATGAGGCTTTGGAGAACGGGCGCTTGTCGGCCCGCAAAGCCGCCAGGGCCACGGGCCTTGGGTTAAGTGGCTTGACCGAACTTTTTGCGCAGTATGACTTGGCAGCACCGTTCGATCTGTAAGGTATGGAAGGCATGCAGAATAGCAACGCAGCACGTACGGCCAAAACCCGTGTCTTCGTTGACACCAATGTTATCCTTGAAGCGTTCCGCACCCATTGCTGGAAAGCGATCAGCAGTCATTTTTCTATCGAAACCGTGGAAAAATGCGTTGAAGAAACGCTGACTGGAAATCCAAGCGATTCACGGCACATTGCCGTGCCACCGGCAGATTTACATGCAGGCCTTGCCGCACAGCACAACGTGACGCGCAAGGAACTCGCGTTACTCGTACCCTATTCAGCCTGCTCCGCGCTTGACGACGGCGAAAAACACCTTCTAGCGCGGTTAGTAGCGAGCAAACTGCAACCCTCGACGCTCATCGTCGTCAGCACTGCAGACAAAGCGGCATTGGTAGCAGCACACGCGCTTGGATGGCTCGACAACGCAATATCACTGGAAGAACTCGCCCGCAAAGCCGGAATAGGTAGAACCAATATCGACGCGCTCGCCTTGCAATATCGGGATGACTGGCTGTCACACATTAAGACCAAGATTCACCTTGGGATCATCCCGTAAATAGCAGTGTTTATACTTATTGGGATCGAACAGTGCGGATATTACCCACCCGATCGGGCACGGCACGGCATGCCGTGCCCGCACCGTACCGCACCGGGATCAATATCTTGATGCTGAAGTCTAGTTATTTAGTTCTCTTTGAAATACGCGTGGGGCGTCGTTTAACTCGCGCTTTCTTGGGTGGGCGTGTTAGCTGGCTGCAATGTGGTTAATGTCTAATCTTGCTGGCGGAAAGTACAAAAAGCAAAAAGGGAAAGGCGTTGCTGGAAATCATTCTTGAGCTTTTTGCAGCAGTGTTAGCGGCGTTCTTGCAGCCTGTGGTGAAGCGCGTTTGCGCGGGGCCGTCTCGCACTGTTAATCGCCTTCCTGATAGCAAGCTTGAGCACTTATTATTAACAAAGGTTTTGTAAGCAAAATGGCGGTGCCACTGCAGCAAAAATAATATTTGGAACTAACGCTGTGTGTTATATGTCTATCGAGCAGGTCTATCTAGCAGGTCGATCAATTGCAAGCATAAATTTCGGCGCAGTTGCATTGGCTACGAAAAGTACGGCGAGGTCAAAAGGCGCGAATGGAAATATTGCTTGAAATACTCTTGCTTGTTTTGCAGGTAATGGGAAGATACCTGGTGGTGGTGTTGCCGGTGGTTCTATTAACAAGCCTGGTTAGTCAACTTCCCGATTCCAAGTTTAAGAGCGCGTTATTGAAAAAAAGGTAGGGTGCCCGCGTGGCAACGCCGATGCAGGGTGGGCGGGGTGTGCTATTCTAGCTGTGATTTCATCAGGTTAAGCGCTGCTTTTCACGATGCTTTCAAGTGGCACCAAGTGGTATAAAATATAGTTATATGGTTATTGTAGTTAAAAATTTATGTACATGAAAATCAAGAAAACGTATACCCTTATTCCTGCGGATAAGGTGAGCGATTTTATACGTTTGTTTCCTGCGGCACGGGTGCACGCCTGGCCCAATACTTGGTCTTATCCAACCAATTTAAAAGCAGCGGTTGATGCTTTTTTAGCGACGGGTTTGAGCGCTGAAAATGTCCCAGCCATTGTTGAGGAGGAGGAGGAGGAAGAGCCACCACCGGCTCCATCCACAGGCCCAATCCTTGCGATAGCGCTTAGCCGTGATCAGATTCACGCTTTAGAGCATCTATTGCGGCGTCTTACTGCCGGTACGGTTGAGGCTATTGGGCGGGACGCGAACGAACGTGCGGCGATGCAGAGCGCCTTAACCGTCGTTAAAAGTGTATTGCGTAAGGAACTGGCGCGGGTGTAAATCTATTATGGGGTGCGGCCAGCGTTGCACCGCATGATTAGGGCGCATTAAAAAAGCCTGTTTCCGCGATGGAAACAGGCTTTTTTAATAAAAACGATAAAACGCAGTCAGCTAAATTATGGTACCCGGAACCGGAATCGAACCGGTACGCCCCTATCACGGTAAGCGACGGATTTTAAGTCCGTTGTGTCTACCA
>JANMDR010000166.1:0-61558 GCA_031376425.1 Betaproteobacteria bacterium | reverse complement strand
CTTTATGCAGGGCGCTAATTTCTACGCGCATCCGCAAACGCAACTCTGCATCTAAATTTGATAGCGGCTCATCAAATAAAAATGCACGTGGATCTTGCACCAGCGCGCGACCAATGGCGACCCGCTGGCATTGCCCACCCGAAAGTTCAGCGGGGCGACGTGCCAAGTACGGTTCAAGCTGCAGCATCTGCACCGCGCGATCAACCTTAGTGGTAATCGTTTGCTTATCCACGCCGCGCATACGCATGCCAAAACTCAGATTTTCCGCTACAGTCATATGCGGATATAGAGCGTAAGATTGAAACACCATGGCAACCTTGCGATCACTGGGGCTGGTGTGCGTAACATCAGCGCCACCAATGGCGATGCGCCCTTCGCTCACTTCCTCTAGCCCCGCAATCATCCGCAGCAAGGTGGATTTTCCACAACCCGAAGGACCTACAAAAACCACAAAATCACCTTCTACAATATCCAACGATATCCCATGAATGGTTTGGGTTTTGCCGTAGCTTTTTTTGATATTTACTAATTGAATAAAAGACATAGACATCACCTAGTTTGAGGATGAGTTAGAGCTAAATGAAGACTGAGTTTTATGACCCACCGAGAACGCTTTGTAACGCCTGCGCATCCCAATGAATTTGCCCACCAATACTAAGGAGCGCTGTTTGTACCGCAGTAATAGCGGTTGGCGATTGCGCTACAGTGCTAGGTGCAACCGCGCTTTCCACGCAATATGCAGCCAGCACACCAGCGGCTTCGCCAATTGCCCACTCAATAGGATGCACCCTTGTGGCCGCGTTCACCAAGTGTGTGACTGAAATATTTTTACACGCTGCAATTAAATTATCGCAATCGCGTGGCACTAGGCAGCCCAGCGGAATTTCAAATGGTCGCACCTTTGCATTCACACCGTGACCGCTTTCTACCGTGGGGTGAATATCCATGTTGTACCAGCCTACGGCAATACTGTCGGCACAAAACGCGGGCACTAAATCATTGCCACCCTTCAACGCAGCATCAGCCAAAATATCAGTTTGCGTTAGGCATTTATAACCAATAATGCGACGCGATTCACGCACATAAATTTGCTGGGCAAAACCATCTGTTGTGCCTAGCACTTCAGGCGCAAGCGCCAAATGATTGTAGCCCACACCGCCATCTTCGCGCACCGCCGCTGTTTGCAACCAGTAAAGCAGGCATAGAGATAACTCGCGGGCGGCGGCGAGTACTTCAGCTTGGTTCGCCCCACCGTCAAGCAAGGGCTGCAGACCATAATCATTTTGCGCCCAATTAATGAGCGAAATTTCCTCACGCTGCTGACCATTTTTTAGCCGCCAATTACGTGCAGACACGATGCGTCGATAACGCCATAAATCAAGAGTCTGACCAGTGCCAAAAAATGGCAACCGCATCGCCTGCCCACGCCCGTGACCGGGCAGATTATTACTAAACAATTTGTAGTTGTAATGTGGCAGCACATATGCCGCCCAAAAATCATAGCGTGGGGGTTTGGGGATAGTTGGCTGCGGCGCATGACAGTGTTTTAGCGCCATTACCAAGGTAACCGGCTGTTGATCCTTGATTGCGGCGAATTCAGGCGCGTCCGGTTCGCCAAACGCTGCGACCGCTTCTTTACCTAAACGATAGCCTAAGCCTGATTTTAAAATCAGCTCGCCCGTATCCGTGGCATCAATAAATAGCGGTGCAACATAGGTAATGCGGTGGTCATTTACCGCAACACAAATACTGATGATTTTCCCCGTCTGCGAAGTCTCATCGCGTTGCGCTGAAATTAAACAGCCACCGCGACAAATTTGTAGCACACCAGCGTCTACAAAAGGCGCTAGTAGTGCCTCAAAGTAAGCTGCGGCCACGGCAGGCTCAAAACACAGGCGGCTCACCCAGCCATCGCCTGGGTTGCAGCCTTCGGTCATTTCGGTGTTATCCACAAACTCTGGATTTTGCAGGTAATGGGCACGCATCGCTTCACGAAACGCCATATAACTTGCGGACGCACCGCCATGCTCAATAAATTTATGCTCATCCGGCGGCACGCCTTGTGCGGTCATTTGCCCGCCAAGCCAAGCGTGTTCTGCAATCAATATAACCTGAGGATATTCTGGACGCTGCATCTTTTTGCCCAACCCATTGTCCAATCCGTTGTGCCACCCCTTGTGTACCAAACGTGCACAGGCGCTAGCGGCGGCCAGCACGCCGCCAAGGCTGGCACCAACGATGACAACCTTAGCTGCTATAGTTGTTATGGTTGTTGTCATCCTTGGCGCCCAATCAGGTGCAATTCAATCTCAAAAGTACGTTGCCAAGGTAGTGCGATTTTATCAACCTTAAATTCAAGCTGGTGCCTTGCAGCCCATGTATTAGCAGAGCTTATAAACTTGTGCGCAACCACCTCCTCTAACTCAGTAGCGGTAAGCGCTGCTTCATCAATTTCATCGCGAATAATTTGCCGCAACCACGCTTGATAAACCACATCCTCAAGCAGGCGCATCGCGAAAAATTGCTTATTCTCAATGGATTGATATCTGGAATATTGACTACTTACCAGATTTTCCACATCGTGATCAACCTCAGCATTGAACACTACACATTGCGCCACGACACAGCCGATGGTATTGCTGGCGGTATTCCATCCAGCGTATGCCGCTAAATTTTTCAAGCCGATTTTTGCGTTCAGCAACTCTAGCATTTCTGGATCACCACCGTTCGCATAGGCGCAGTCTGCTATCGCAATCGGCTTACCTGCGGCGTGCCACGTTTCTAGTTGGAGTAGCCATGGTGCTGTGGCTTGAAAGCTACTTGGACGCACGGGCAATACGCGGCGCATTGCCCAATCACCTTGCGCATTACCTTGCGTATGCAACAGTAAAACCATATCGGCATCTGCCACATCATCCACAGCTACTGCGCCAACAGCGGCAATTTGCGCCGCCACAGAATCAAGAATGGGGCGATCTTCATACAGCGCACGCAGATTCACTGCACCAGATGCATCCGATAAGTGCACATAAAACTGCAGTGGCGGTCGCGCAAAAAATGTCGCCGCCATACGCGCGCACAAGGTGTGCATCACCTCATCTGCTCCGGCGTAAATGACGGCAGATTCTGCTAAATGTCGCTGCACAATCTCGGCCTGAAGTCGCCGCCGCTCGGCAATATTAAAACCGTATTCTGCGGTATCGTCCTGCGGCAAAATTAAGCGGTCAATCACACCCGTCTCTAACAGCTGCAGCGCTTCAAGCGTCACCGCAAAATTACGCGCACGCGTGTTCACATAGTCAGCGGCAATATCATCCGGAATTTGTGCGCGCGCGGTATCCGCCTGCGCGGTATCAGCAGTATCCCCGCTTTGCGTAAATTTATCGGCATAAAATGACCATGCCCAAATAAGCGTTCCATATTGCGCCCAATAGGTTTTTTCTTCCTCAGCAACATTGTTGTTTGACATCCGCATGGTCGCGGCAAAGGCGTAGATAGGCTTATTCGGGAAGCGCTTTTTTAAGGTCAATAATGGCTCAAGTCGCTGTTGCAATTGCTGCAAATTTTCTGGGACAAAGCGCGAGGGCACCAAGCCGCCGTAAACCAGCATATCTAAAGACAACACAAAGCCATCTGCGGCATCGGCATGTGTTAACAGCCACGCACCTAATGCTGAACAGTTAGCAGGCTCACGGAAGTGCCCAAGCTGCGCCACAGCGGGCACCAGCAAATTACAGCCAGCAATCTGCATGAGGGTACGCACTTGCTCACGCACCGCCGGACGCCCGTCTACGGGCAGCGCAACGATAGTTTTAGCCATATTGTCTACGCCAGCGCTTTCTTAGCGAGCACTTTTGCACGCAAGGTAAGCATCGCAAAAGGCGCTAACACAAAGGTGTTTAGAGCAACTTCAACTGCGGCGACGGGGCGCCTGTCGGCGTACACGGCCATCCATTGCCAGCTGGCCGCATTATCAATACTAAAGCGCTCGATACTCGCCAAGGGATTCCACACCCGCAGTTCAATAAAGTCACCCACGCGGCGCAAGCTACTCACTTGCAGTGCCTCATTGCTAATTTGTAATGCTGGCTGCCAACTATCGGCATAGCCACGCAGCCGCACTACTGGGCGGCGCAAATATTGCGCCCGATTTAGCGCAAATGTGGCGGCATGCGCCTCTAGCGGCACCAAGCCAATTTCAAAATCAAAGGTATTCTCACCTAAGCACTGCGCTTCTGGGGTTTCCATATCTGGCCCGGCACCAACACCACGGGTAATAAGATCACGACGCGACATCCAACCGATGCTACGTATCATCGTCACCATGAACGTTGTGCCTTGCTCGCCGCCCTGTGGCGACTGCTGCATTTCATACTCCTGCATCGCGCGGTGACAAAAATATAATTGACCCGCCACAATGGTGCTGTAGCTCGGTTCCACTGCAACGGCCATTTCCTGCCTGCTGATTGTCGCTGGAATTTGCGCAGTACGCAGTGGCCGCGTATCCCATGAAAATGCGCCGTCACTGTAGGTGTGCGCGAGCGGTGTTGCATCAGGCAAACTAATCTGCAATCTGGTACGCTGATCGCGAGCACGATTTACCCAGTTAAGGTGACACTGCAGCCCAGACCCATCGGCGCATAAGCGAATGCGCAAGGTGCCGCCACAAACAACTTCAGCTGTCGATGCACTCACCCGACCTGCTGCTAAACCTTCGGGTATAAGCATTTCTACCGTCAAACCTAGCTCTTGCACTTGGGGTGTAATTTGCAAATATGATTGGGTAAATCGCGATTGCTGCACCAAAGTAGGCATAGCGGGGGGGGAATAGTTATAACTATCACCAGCATCGCTTGTCGAAACAAAAGACAGCGCCCGCTTAATTTCTGTATTACTGCGTTTATCTAATATGGTCAGGGTGCTATCTGCTTCGAGCCAAACGGCATAGTGCTGATTTTCAATTTTTGCCGGCAGCTTCTTAGCTTCAAGCACCTCCCCAACAACAGCCACAATACGCAGACCTAGTGCCGCAGTGCCCGCTAAATTAATCGCCATAGCAACGGTGTAAAAGGCACCGTCAATACGCTCGGGAAAATCATCTAGGGGTGAATGAAACTGCTGCCCTACTTCCACATTTAATACGCTCGCCGCAATTTTATGACCACTAAAGTTAGTTATGTTTAGGTGATTTAGTGGCGCTCCCTTTAAGAACAGCCGCTGCACGGTAATGCCAGAGAAGGCTTTTGGGCTGGGGTTAAAGAGCGTAATGGTGGCATCATCAGCAAAAACCGCAGCACAATCAATACGATGGGTTGCACTATGCTGCGTTAAATTTACCAAGCCTGCCGCAGCGCTGGCGCGTGTTTGCAGCGCGTCGATACGCTGCATGATTTGCACATACCGCGTCTGCATTTCGGCATGCACACTATCAACACTACAGCCGCAAATTGAATCATGCGCATGTTGTTGCACGAGCAAGCGCCATGTTGCTTCTAAGTATTTTGCTGGCGGCGGAGTGGCTAGCTGCAACATCGCATAAAGCGGTTCAATACGCCCCAGTAGGGCATCTTCGGCGGTTTGATTTAGATATTTCAAGTAGCGGCGCGTCGATAGCACATCAGGCAATACAAAGGCTTGGGTGTTGTGCCGCAGCTCGCCAACAATGATTTGCCGCGCATCGATCGTTTCTTGCATTACTGTTTGCGTAAAATTTTCTAATGTACTTTGTACCGCAATAAACTCAGTTTGTTCGGCATTAAACGCGGCCAGTTTGTCAGCTAGTCCCGCTACTGGCTGCAGGTGATCACCACCTTGGGTAAGGAGCAAATTACGCGCCGCCGTGCGCGGAGCAATGAGCGCCAAGTAATTACCAAGCGCTCCACGCCAGTCCGGCACGTTAAAGGGGTGTTGATAATAACCCTGTGTTAAAAACACCGTGTCCACTACGCTGCCATCAAGCCCCTGCCAATCAAACTCTGACTTCTGTGCATCCGCGCCACGCCACAGTACGGCGCTATGAATATTAAAATTACGCAGTATTTGCGGCATCTGACTTACATGCCCAAAGTTGTCTGGCAGATAGCCCAATTGCTGACAGTTCCCTGCAGCTTTGGCATCTGCTAGCCCAAATTCAAGATTGCGCAATAACGATTCACCGGCACATAAAAACTCATCGGCCATCACATACCACGGCCCCAAAATTATGCGTTTAGCCGCACACAAGCTGGAAACCCGCGTTTTTAAATCTTCTTCAGCATGCTGCATTAAGTCTTCAAAGGCCGCTGTTTGCCCGTCAAACAAAAACGTTTCAAGCTGCCCAGATTCCAATTGCGCAACCACCTCTGTCATTACATGCAATAACCGGCCAATGGTGGTTTGATGCGGCAGATACCATTCGCGGTCCCAATGGGTTTGGCTAACGATATGTAAGGTGCAGGGCGACAATGCCTGTGCTGTTAGTTTTGTCGTGTTCATCCTTTTACCGCGCCTTTCATCGCGCCTTCAATGAAATAGCGTTGGGTAAACGTAAAAAACACCAATATCGGCAAAAGCGAAAATATTGCGCCCGCTGCAACCAAGCGCCAATCTAACGAGAAGGCGCTGGCAAGCCGATTTACCCCTAAGGGCAAGGTAAATAATGCGGGTTGATCGATGATGATCAATGGCCATAAAAAATCGCCCCACACGCCAATAAAGCTAAATACCGCAAGCGTTGCCAGTGAAGGCTTCACCAAAGGCAACAACACATAAAACCAGATTTTGAGCCGACTTACGCCGTCCATCAACGCGGCTTCTTCTACTGCCTTAGGAATAGTTGAAAACGCTTGGCGCATAAAGAAAATGCCAAATGCGGTGCACGCATGCGGCAACACCAAGCCCAAATAACTATTATTCAAACCTAGTGAAATGGCGAGTTGATAAACGGGAATCATTAATAGCTGAAATGGAATCATCATGGACGCAAGCAACAAACCAAAAATAATTTTCTTGCCCTTAAACTCCATACGCGCCAGTGGGTAGGCAGCTAAAGACGAAAATGTAAGGTTGCAAATTACGGCAATGCTTGCCACCAAAATACTATTTTTCAAATAGGTGAAAAACGGCTGCGATTCAAAAATACGCGCAAAGTTTTTAAACGTCGGCTCTTGCGGCAGCAAGCTTGGCGGATAACTAAAAATATTTTCATTGCCCGATTTTAAGGCGGTGGAAAGTAACCACAAAAATGGGCCAATGGTAATCAGCACCATCACCGTCAACCCAAGATAGCGCATCGCTAGTGCGATGATATTATTCGGTTTTTTCATCGTGCCGCCTTGTCGCGCGTTAGCCGCAAATTAATTGTCGACAATACCAAGGTAATCAGAAATAACACCACGCCAATTGCCGCTGCATAGCCCATTTCAAACTCACTAAAGGCGGATTCATAAATATAGAAAACCAAGGTCTTGGTCGCATCCAAAGGGCCGCCCTGCGTCATCACATAAACTTCTTCAAACACCTTCATCGCGGCAATGGATGACATCACGCTCACCACCGCAATCGAGGGACGCAACAGGGGAATCGTGATGTAAATAAGTTGCTGAAACTTACTTACCCCTTCAACCTCCGCTACTTCATAGAGGTGGCGTGGAATCGCCTGCAAACCTGCTAGATAAATAACCATGTAATAGCCCATGCCGCTCCAGATGGTTACGGCCATCACGCTAAATAAGGCGCAGGCAGGGTCTGTTAGAAACGCGACTGGGTTATCAGTAATGCCGGTGGCCAGCAGAAAATAATTGAGTATGCCTTTTTCTTCATACACCCATTTCCACACCAAGCCACTAACCACTAGAGACGTAATAACGGGCAAATAAATCGCCGCGCGAAAGAAGGCAATGCCTGGAACCGCTTTATTTACCAGTACCGCCAACAATATTGGCAACACCACCAATACCGGAACCACGACGATTAAATACAGCAAGGTATTTTTTAACGCCGCATGAAAAAACGGATCAGCCATAATTTTGCGGTAGTTATCTAAACCTATAAAGCTGGCGTCGCTAATCATATTAAAATTAGTAAAGCTCAAATAAATCGCTTTAAAAGCTGGATAAATCACAAACATGCCAACGATGCTACAGGCCGGAATAAGAAAAAAAATAGGCACTAAAGCTTGAAGTAACGGCGGTAATTTTTTCATGGCAATGGCACTCCACCAATTTTTTGCCATGCTAATTTTGCGGCACCGATCATGCCCGCATCGTTACCCAATGCGGCTGCGGATAGTATGAGACGTTTAGTCGGTAAATCGCTTTTGTTAACTACGGCGACAAGCTTATCCCACCATAAATGTTGGGCTTGGATAACACCCCCACCAATAATGATTTGCCGAGGATCAAGCAGCCAACTCAAATTTACAATTGCCCGTGCCAAGTGCTCAACCCATAAGATAAGCGCTTCTAGGGCTAACGCTTTAACGGGCGCGTTGCTTTGCTCATTGGCCTGCTCAATAGCTGCGATCAATGCATGTCCATCAGCAAGCGGATATTGCTTGGCATCGGGCAATTGCGCATAAATATTGAGCAAACCGGTGCCGGATACCAAGTGCTCCAGCGGGCAATACCGCTGTACGTTAGTATCCCAGACAATGGTGCGCCCCAAATGGCCTGCCAGTAAATGTTCGCCTGCTAAAACCTGTTTATTGACCATCATGGCACCACCGAGCCCAGTACCTAAGGTAAGCATCACCACAGGTGCTTCGTTATCATTTTCTACGTAGGCACCCCGCCACAACTCCCCAATCAGGGCGCAGCGCGCATCATTATCTACCGCACACTGCAGTTCCAAGCCTTGCGAGAAAAATGCCGCTAAGTTAGTACCGGCCCAATTTGGAATAGCATCCGTAGCCGACACCACCATACCGCTCTTAGAATCAATAGCGCCGGCTGCGGAAATGCCAATGGCTTGAATGGTGATGCTGGCCTTGGCGGCGTAAAGCTGCAAACCTTGCATGGCATCGCACATTTGCACCAGCACTTCGTTAGCACCTTTGTGCGCGAGCGAGAGCGATGTTTCTGCGTACAGCACCGTGCCGTCAGCCGCTACGAGACCTGCACGGATTTTAGTGCCGCCAATATCCATGGCTAACACCGCATTCATGGCTTGCAACCCAAGAGCGGCGTCCAACTTTTTTCGATATCGTCTAACCCTTGCGCAACGGTTTTCTTATCGAGCATCACCGCCTGCAAATTTCGGACATAACTAGCGCGAAATTTGTTGTAATTACGCATGGGCGGCACCAGCACATCACCGTCTTGCACCTGCGCAATAGACAGCGAACGCGCCTGATTTACGATGGCATCGGCGGAAACTTCGGTAAAAAATGGATCGCTATAACTTGCGTTGGTTGACGGCAATATCGGCGCACGCTTTGCCAAGGCCATTTGACTTTGGGTATTGGTTACATATTTAGCGAAGGCGAACGCACTCTTGGCATCACGGGATGATTGCAGCACAGCAATATTCATAGCAGCAATATTGGCACGGCGCACCAGCTTACCTTCGCGCACAAAGCCCATTTGTGCCGCTACGCCTACATTGGGGTAGAAGCTTGGATTAGAGGTTTTGATCGTCTGCAAAAACTGCATTCCCGTCGTAATCATCGCTACTTGTCCTGATAAAAACATTTCAACCGATTTTCTGTGCCCTTCGGTCACCACATTTTTCGGCACCAAACCTTCTTGATAGAGTGCACGATAGTAGTTAAAAATAGCTTCACCGCTGCTTGTGTGCCCCGCTTTTTTAACCAAAAAACCCGGTGCGCAACCGTTGGCTGACAACACTTCGCCACCCATCGCCACCATCGCTTCCAGCGGTGCGCTACCATCCAGAGCAGGGAAATACGTGTAACTACCAGTACGCGCTTTTATGAGCCGTGCCGCGATGAGCAATTCATCAAAGGTTTCCGGAACCTTGACACCGGCTTTAGCAAAGATTTCTTTGTTATATAAAACTACATTAGTATTTAAGTACCACGGCAAGGCAAAGGTTTTACCGTTGAGTTGATTACCACGCCATGCCGGTTGCACATAGGCCGCAATTTCCGCCTTGGTTAAATAGCCATCAGGGTTGGCTAAAGCCCCAAATTCAGCCAGTTTGGATGAAAACTGCGGGTTTAAATTAACCACATCAGGCGCTGATTTTGCGGCAATAGACGTGAGCGTTTTGCGCTCCATTTCTGACCACGGAATATCTACCCACTTTACTTTAATGTCCGGATTTTCACGCTCAAAACCAGCGATAACACCTTGCACATAGGCATCATGAAACGGTGATAATTGCATTGTCCAAAATTCAACTTGTTTTGATGGCGCAGCCGCAGCTGGCAACGCGAGGCTCATCGTCATTATTAGCAGCAGTATAACTAACGCTAAAACTGGCGCTAGGGTATGATGCCCAAACGCAAATTTAACCCACCTATTTTTTAAGCGATGAAAACTCAAGCCATCACCTCCGTCAATTTTTCAACCCTAGCGCAATTAGATAGCGCCATGCGTGGTCGCTTAGTTGTATCTTGCCAACCCATTGACAACGGCCCGCTTGACGTTGACAACGTTGTACCGCTACTGGCGAAAGCCGCGCAAATAGGGGGAGCTGGGGCAATTCGTATTGAAGGTGCAAACCGCGTAGGTTTAACGCGTGCCGCAATTGATGTCCCAGTCATCGGTATTATTAAACGCGACTTAAGCGATTCACCAGTACGTATAACGCCATTTTTAGCCGATGTTGAAGCACTGGCCGATGCCGGTGCGCACATTATTGCCGTAGATGCCACGGATCGTGTGCGTCCGGCCTCTGTGGCCGCATTGCTTGCTGCCATTAAAGCGCGTGGCATATGGGCAATGGCTGACTGTGCAAATTTAGCTGATGCCAAACGCGCACATGAAATGGGCTTCACCATTATTGGCACCACCTTATCCGGCTATACTGGCGGTGTCGTTCCTGAAGAACCGGACTACACATTTTTAGCAGCCGTAACAAAAATTGCGCCACGCGTCATGGCTGAGGGCCGCTTTAATACCCCTGCACAAGTGGCACAGGCAGCCGCACTAGGCGCATGGGCGGTTACGGTGGGCACCGCAATTACGCGCACGGAGATACTCACGAGCTGGTTTGTGCAGGCGCTGAAAGCACCGCAGGGAAAATAACATCGGCGGCACTGGCAAGGCTTACGAATGCGCCATATTTGGTACAGGCAAAGGCACCACATTGCGACGCGAATTGCAGCGCCGCATGTCGCCAACCATCATTGACGATGGTTGATTTTAAAGCATCTGCCGCGATATTTTGCTGTGCCAGCGCAAACAAAAATCCCGCAATAAATCCATCTCCAGCAGCGGTGCTATCAAGGACTGGAACGGCTTTAACTGCAATCAATTCATCGGTATTCTTTTGAATTGCTCGCAAGGGTTTAGCACCATCGGTAATTAGAATGAGTTGCGTGGTACCAGCAAAGCAAGTTGCCAGCAAACTTGCCTCGCCATCTGCCGCGCAAAGCTCCTGCCATTCTTCAACGCTGCATTTTAAGATATGGGCGCTGGGCATAAGCCGTAATATTTCAGGCACTATTTCTGCCGCATCCGGCCACAAGCTAGCGCGAATATTCACATCAAAGCTAATGATGCAACCATGTGCCCGCGCCAGTGCTACTCCGGCGTGGGTGGCGGCACGTATAGGTGCATGGGTGAGTGTGTTGGAACAAAAATGAAACAGTGGCGACGGTGCAAAATCAGCCGCATTAAAATCGGTAGCGCTAAACAGTAAATCTGCCGATGGCCCGCGATAAAATCCAAATGAACGCTCGCCATTTGCAGCCAGCGAAACCACTGCCACGGCCGTAAAAGCAGCGTTCGTGCGCACCAGTGATTGCGTATTCACGCCGTAGCGGGTGAATTCATCATGCAAAAAATCAGAGAATTTGTCTCGGCCCAAAGTGCCTACAAATAGGGCATTTCCGCCCAATTTAGCAAAACCTACCGCCACATTTGCGGGTGCACCACCGGCGTTGGCATGATAAACACCGGCCTGCCGCGGGTCTTGTAACAAATCAATTAATGCTTCACCAAAACAAATAAGCGATTTCATTTTTTAACCTTACGCTGCAATACCTCAATCAACTCAAAACTAGCACCCATGGTGTGGTAATCGGTTTTACCTGCAGGGCTTTTTTCATTGCTATATTTTTTGTTATCCACAGTTAAAATTCGATACCAAGCACCGTATTGATGGTCGATCATATGCGCCCAGCTGTAGTCCCAAATTTTCTCTACCCATTCCCAATACGCACCATCACCAGTCGCTTCCGCCAGCATGGCAGCCGCTGCAAAACTCTCGGCCTGCACCCAAAAATATTTATCACCATCACATACCTTACCGTCTGGCGCAAATCCGTACACCAAGCCGCCGTTAACACTATCCCATGACCGCACCATTGCCGTATCAAATAGGTGCTTGGCACGGGTTATATAAACCGGGTTGGCTTCAATTTGATGGAGTGTAAGTAACAGTTTTGCCCATTCGGTTTGATGCCCGGGCTGAAAGCCCCACGGTCTGAACAGGTGCTTGGGATTATCCAAGTTATAGTTCCAGTCAATTTGCCAATCGCTGTGGTAATGCTCCCATACCAAACCCTCATTACCGTTGCCCGCTTGCTGCGCCAAACGACCGGTAACGCTTTCAGCTACCACTTGTGCGCGGCGCAAAAATTTCAGGTCCAACGTTGCTTGATAAGCGCATATTAGCGCCTCGCAGCTATGCATATTGGCGTTCTGACCGCGATAAGGCGAAAGCTGTGCAAACGCTGCATCATATTCATCCACAAACAAAGCATCCGCTTCACGCCAAAAGTGCTTATCAAGCAAATTGTAAGCCGCTTCCACACCTGACAATGCCTCAGAAATACCTGATTTCAGGGCTTCTGCATAGCACAGCAAAACAAATGCTGCGCCATAACAATGATTGGTGCCATCGGCTACCGCATCATTTTCAAACAACCAAGCATAGCCTCCGGTATTTTTTTGATAGTGTGCGCGCTCAATAAAAGCTAAGCCATGTTGCGCCAACGCTAGATAATCAGGCCGATTAAAATAACGCGCAGCTTTAGCATAATTGATAACGAAGCGTGTGCTACTCACAAGGTGGCGCGTGGTTTTGTTGTATACCTGACCGTCATCTAAAAAGAAATGATAGAACCCGCCATTCGCGTCAACACAACGGCCATCATAGAAGGCCATCGTTTTTTCAATATGCGCGCGCTGAAACGCGATATCCGCAAACTTTACGGGTGCTGAAGTTGAGCTACTCATCATCAGCCCCTACCCTATTGTGTGCGCGTGACTTTATTTAGGAAACGCGGTTCATCGGGGTTAAATCCGCGAGCGCGCGAAATCGCTTCCACCATCGGGTAAAAACTTTGAATTGCACAAATCGGATCAAGGTCAACCTCGCCACACTCAATTAATGGCAAATCGACGTTTGGTGTACCAGCAGGCGCTGCCAGTAATACCACGGCATCGCGCTGACGCATTTCAGCGGCAAACGCGAGCAACCCCGCTTGCGCTGGGCCGCGCGGTGCAAACACCAATACCGGATAACCTTCGGTAATCAAGGCCATTGGGCCATGCTTAACCTCCGCACCAGAAAATGCTTCGGCTTGAATAGCGGAGGTTTCCTTAAATTTTAGCGCCGCTTCTTTTGCCACAGCCAAGCCCGTACCACGGCTAATTACAAAGAGGCGATCAACATTTTTTAACGCTTCAACCCCTGCTGACCAGTCTTGCGCCACGGCCTGCTCAAGGGCTGCAGGCAAATTTGCGATCGTTGCTTTTAGTGCAGCATCATCCTGCCACGCCGCCACTACACGGGCACCCGCAACTAATTGTGCAATAAAACTTTTAGTGGCCGCCACACTTTTTTCTGGACCTGCATGCAAGGGAAATACGAATTTTGAAGCTAAAGCTAAAGGCGATTGGGCATCATTTACAAAGGCGGAGGTAACTGCATTATGCTGAGAAAAATATTTTGTGGGTGCAACTAGATCAGGGCTTTGACCAGATTGAGAGAAAGCAAAAGAAGCTAGGCCATCGCATTTTATTTGCGATTGATACAAGGTAATAAGCGACATCGGCAGCGAGGTGACTAAATGCCCAAGACGTGCCATGATTAAATACGCCATGAACGCCGCAGCGTGATCCGAACTACCGCGCGCAACAGTGAGCAGTGATTTTAATTTGGTCGGTGCCATCTCGCGCAAGAGCGTGCCGAGATCATCATAGGCTTTGGTGTCGTTAGCTAATTGGCGGGCGATTGCTTGCGGTGCTTCACGGGATTCTTGCAACATCAATGTGCTAGTTTGCGTGCTAATTTGCGTACTCAATTGCAACTCCCTCGGTGTAAATATCAACTAGTTGTAAATCCTGATCAAGCACCACCACGTCAGCAAACGCGCCTGCTACCAAGCGACCGCGATCATGTGCGCCGATATAATCTGCGGCATAAGTGGAAACGCGTTTCGACGCATCAGTTAGAGACAGCCCAATAGTATTTACCAGATTGCGTAGGGCTTGATCCATCGTCAAGGTAGAGCCTGCCAAGGTGCCATCTGGCAAACGAACTCCGCCTAAGCACTTGGTCACTTTGCTGCGGCCAAGCATATAGTCGCCATCGGGCATACCCGTGGCCGCTGTGGAATCGGTAACACAGAATAAATGCGGAATGGCACGCAAAGCTACGTGAATAGCGCCTGGATGCACATGCAGCAAATCGGGAATCACCTCGGCAAAATGCGCGTGCGCTAAGGCGCAACCAACCATACCCGGTTTGCGATGATGCAGGCCGGTCATTGCGTTAAACAAATGGGTAAAGCCATCGGCACCTTCCGCCATCGCTGCCAAACCTTCTTCATAAGTACCTGAACTATGACCGATTTGAATTTTAAAACCAGCAGCAACCAGCGCGGCAATACGGGCATTATTACCTGGCACTTCTGGTGCCATAGTGATGAGCTTAATGGGTGCCAAGGCATGTAATTGCGCTAGTTCATCCGGTTCCACTGGTCGCGCATAATCGGGTTGTGCGCCGAGTTTACCCGCATTGATATATGGGCCTTCTAAGTGCACACCAAGCACACGCGCGGCGTTATGCTGCCGTGTACCCACTGCTGGTGCCATGTCAGTAAAGGCGCGGTGTAAATCGCTATAGGGTGCCGTCATGGTGGTAGCGAGCAAACTAGTGGTGCCGTATTGCGCGTGGGTACGGGCAATTTTTTCACATGATTGCCCCGCATCCATAACATCGCAGCCACCACCGCCATGTACGTGCAAATCTACAAAGCCGGGCAGGATGATAGGCAAACCCGCCTCGCGCACCGTTCGTGCGTCTATCGACTCACCCACGATGCCCGAAATGCGGCCATCCGCAGCCATTGATAGCTGGCCTTTTACGAACCCTTGCGGAGTTAAAATATGACCTGTTAATTTAGGCATTATTGGCGTCGCATTTCCGCTACAAAATCATAATAGTCATTGCGGCAATAAGAATGTGTAAGCTCCACGGCTTGCCCTGATTCTGCATAGCCCACCCGCGTTATAAACAATACCGCCTGCCCCACCGCAACATTTAACTGCTCCGCTAACTTCGGTAGCGCATTCATGGCGCGGATATGCTGCAAAGCCCGCACTGGCGCTTGGCGGCTGCGGCCTAAAAATTCATAGAGTGAGGCCTCAACATCTTGCGGATTAGGCAATATTGTCTGAGGTAGCACACTCACTTCATACGCCATTACCACTTCATCGGCCTGCCGCAAACGCGCTAATCGCGCCACTCTTGCCGAGGCAGCAAGACCTAAACTAATTTGTTCATCGGGCGTGGCCGTAGTGATGGCACGTTCGAGCCAACGCGATCTTGGCGTGTAGCCACGGCGCTTTAGTTCTTCAGAAAATGAGGTCAAATGCGATAACGGCAACTCAATACGGGGCTGCTCAATACGCGGGGCAATAAAATTACCTGAACCGCGCCGCCGTACAATTAGGCCTTGCGTTACTAACTGATCGATAGCCTTACGCGCCGTTACGCGCGATACGCCAAGAGATTCAGATATCAGCCGTTCAGAAGGCAACGCTGCGTGTACCGGATAGCGACCGTCGCGCACCGCATCGCCCATGCTGCGTGCAAGCTGCAAATACAGCGGCGAACTATCGCGCGGATCAGGTTTAAAATCAAGCACGGCGGCCTTATTCATCATTTCACTCATTTCCGCTGAGGCTTCGAGTGCCACCGGATCAGCCGCTGCCATAGCAGACTTGGTGGTACTTTTAGGTTTTGGTTTGGATAGTAGGCTGGCTACACGCATTATTATTTAACCTCCATAAATTGGGGCAGTCGCAATAGGTGCAGGGCACCGGTTGCAGCATCGCAGGCTGGCGCAACACACCGCGCACGAAATGGTTCGTCAAAATAGGGTTGTAGTCGTTCGGCCACACTGCCGCAAATCGCAATTGGTAAAGTAGCCGTTGCATCAAGGGCATCGCCAAGCCGTTGCAATTCACCTGCACCGCGCTTGAGCAAGGCAATAGCAACAGGATCAGCATCGTCTGCTGCGGCCGCAAATACCAAGGGCGCTAATTGCGCGAAGGCAAACTGTTTACTCTCAATACACCACTGCTGAAATTGCGCGCGCGTATTCCCGCAACGCTGCATGACACTTTTAGCTAGTGCGCTGTGTGCTGCACGTCCGTCCATCACACATTGGGTATGCCGCGCCGCATAAAAGCCGAGCCACGCGCCACTACCCTCGTCTCCAGTCGGAAAGCCCCAACCACTAGCCTCCTCACGCACACCCGCCACACTCCATGATTCACCGACACTGCCGGTACCGGCAGCCACCATCACGCCTGGTTTACCGTCGTGCGCACCGAGTAATGCAATAAACCCATCGGTTTCAACCTTGAGGCGGCCAAGACCTATATTTTGTTTAAGGAACAGATCGCGCCATGGGCTGTGATTAACTCCTGAAAGCCCCGCTCCAAGGGCACACTGCGCTAAATTTGGTCGCGCCAACCCCGCCGCCGCAAATGCGCTCTGCAATGCGATTTCAATTTGTGCCCAAGCAGCTTCAATCCCTTGACCCAATGCCGATGGTCCCGCGCTGCCACGGCCAATAACAGCGCCACCTGCAGGCGCTACCACGGCCACCGTGCTGGTACCACCTCCATCTACGCCAATTTCAAATTCCACCATTTTATGGGCGACACTCATCAATATTTAGAATAAAATGATTATAAAACCAATTTAATACCAACTACGAACCAGAGATATAATAATTATTTAGCAAAAATCGCTATTTTGTTTATAATCAAATACTTAATGCAATCCAGTATTTTACTTATTTTGCAATGCATGTAGTCCAGTTGTACGGAAAATGTCAATGCGCCGCTTCCAGACTACTTAGGCGATTTGTTCACTGGACGCAAGCATGATGCCTTAGCAATATAAAGTTACCCAATCTTACTCAATCGCGGTTCAATATTTTTTAACTTTACCGGAGGTTTGTATGGCCGTAAAAAAACACTTTGCAGTAACTGTCATTAGTATTTGTGCCGCTGTTTCCACAACACTTTTACCTACATTTGCCACCGATGCAAATGCCAAAACATTCCGCTGGACGGCCACAGGTGATGCCTCCACACAAGATCCGCATGGGCAGGACGAAGGCTTTACCAAGTCAATCAATGCGCTGGTGTACGAGCGTTTAATACAACCCGGTAAAGACATGATGCCGGTACCATGGCTGGCAACCTCATGGAAAGTTATTAGCCCCACCACCCGCGAACTAACACTGCGCCGCGACGTAAAATTTCACGACGGTACGCCCTTTACCGCCGATGACGTGGTGTTTTCCTTTGAACGCGCGGGCAAATCAAAACAATATAAAACCTATACCGTGCCCGCAGGCGTAGCTAAAAAAATCAACGATTACACAGTTCAGTTTACCGCCGAAAAAGCGAATCCAATTCAGTTAAACTCAATTGGCGAAGTACCCATCATGAGCAAGGCATGGGCTACTAAAAACAACTCCGTTAACCCCCAAGATTTCACCGCCAAAGAAGTTACCTTCGCGTCCTTAAACGCGATGGGTACTGGCCCCTTTAAACTCGTGTCTTATGAGCTTGGCGTAAAAACCAAACACGCGATTAACCCCGATTGGTGGGGCATCAAAGCCAAGGTATCGGAAAGTAATATTACGGCTATTGAATACCGCCCCATTACCAGCGCGGTTACCCGTATGGCCGCATTAAAATCTAACGAGATCGATTTTGTATTGGATGCACCAGTGCAAGATATTGCGGCGCTACGCCAAGATGGCGATTTAAAAGTGTGGGAAGGCGACGAAACCCGCATCATCATGATTGCGATGGATCAAGCGCGCGATGAGCTTTTGTTCTCAACAGTAAAAGGTAAAAACCCGCTTAAGGATAAACGCGTGCGCCAAGCGCTATATCAAAGTATTGATATTGATACCATGAAGAAGGCCATCATGCGTGGCTTGGCAACACCCACCGCGATTGCATTACCAAACCCAAAAGGCGAAGGCATTCCTGCCGCACTTGATAAGCGCTTGCCGTTTGACCCTGCTGCCGCTAAAAAATTACTCGCCGACGCAGGCTATGGTGCAGGCTTTGGCTTTACCCTGCACTGCCCAAATGATCGCTACGTAAACGATGAAAAAATTTGCGTAGCCCTCGCCGGTATGTGGGCAAAAATTGGCTTGGATGTGAAGGTAGATGCCATGCCGAAAGCCAACTACTTTGCGCGCACACCAAAGAAAGAATTTAGCGTGATGATGCAGGGCTGGGGCGACAATAATCGCGATGCCATGTTTACCCTAAAGCCGCTTTATCACAGCCTAAATGACAAAGGCGCTGGCGACACCAATTACGGCAATTTTAAAAATGCCGAGCTCGATGATTTAATCGATAAAGCCGAGGTGGAAATGGACCCAGCAGCACGCCAAATCATGATTAACAAAGCGGTAGAACTGATTCAAAAAGAAACGCTAATCATCCCACTACATCGTCAAGTTGTGCCGTGGGTAACGCGTAAGAATATTACCTTGGTACATCGCACCGATAATAAATTTACCCCGCTCTGGACTACCGTCAAGTAATCACTAGTGCCTGAAGATGCACCGCGACCCGAAGATAACCCTCTCGCGGGGAAAAGGGTAGCTTCAGGCACTTTCTCGTTGTAACTATTAAAGCACAAACAACAAAAATAGCCGCATGGCGGCGCACACACCCACACCGGGTTAGGAGAATAAAAAATGACGCTAACCTATATTTGGGTAGGCTTTTTTGTGGTGGGTTTTTTAGCCGCTTTAGGGCAATGGATTTTCTTAGGTGACACCACGATTTTCAAAAAAATCGTCGATGGCACTTTTGATTCTGCCAAAGTTGCGGTGATGGAAATAGCCCTGCCACTCGCTGGGGTAATGACTTTTTGGTTAGGCATTTTGAGCGTCGGCGAGAAAGCGGGCGCAATTAACTGGTTAGCCAAAATTATTGCGCCATTTTTCTCACGCATATTTCCAGCCGTACCCAAAGAACATCCTGCTAACGGCCATATGGTCATGAATTTTTCTGCTAATTTTTTGGGCCTTGACAATGCCGCCACGCCCTTTGGCTTAAAGGCAATGGAAAGTCTGCAAACGATCAATCCGGATAAAGACGAAGCCACTGATGCACAGATTATGTTTTTGGTACTACAAACATCAGGCTTAACCTTGATTCCGCTTTCTATCATGGCGCAACGCGCGGTGCTTGGCGCGAAAGATCCTTCCGATATTTTTCTGCCAACACTTATTGCCACCTATGTCGCTACCTTAGTCGCAGTTGTAGCAGTTGCCTTACGCCAAAAAATAAAGCTCTTTGACCGTGTCTTGGTGGGCTGGCTGGGCGGCATAACTGCCGCCATTGGCATGATGATTTATATTTTCACCAACCACATGACACCAGACGAAATTAAGCTCACATCTCAACTCATCGCCAACATCACGTTACTGTCTATCATCACGTTATTTTTGATCGGCGCCCTGCGCAAAAAAGTAAATGTGTACGAAGCCTTCATTGAAGGCGCTAAGGGCGGCATTCAAACCTCCATCACCATTATTCCTTACCTTGTTGGGATGCTCGTTGCTATTAGCGTGCTGCGCAATTCTGGTGTATTAGGGTTCATTGTAAGCGGCTTTACGTGGGTGTTTACGCAATTGGGCATCAATACCGACTTTACCCCTGCCCTGCCTACCGCATTGATGAAGCCCGTTAGCGGTTCAGGCGCGCGCGCCATGATGCTCGATGCGATGAAAACCTACGGCGTTGACTCTTTTGTAGGTCGCCTTTCATGCATCTTTCAGGGCGCTACCGACACCACGTTTTACATTATCGCTTTGTACTTTGGCGCTGTCGGAATTAAGCGCACGCGCTACGCTATTGGCTATGGTTTATTGGCTGATTTAGCAGGTGTCATCGCGGCCATTTGGGTTGCTTATTTGTTCTTCCATTAAAATTTAACACCACACATGAATACGACTAGCAATACGCTTTCGCCTGCCTTATTGTTCAGTTTTGTTATCGCCTATTTTTTGATTTTGCTCGTCGTGGCCTGGGCAACATCACGCAAGGCCAACAATGAAAGCTTCTTCATCGGCAACCGCAACAGTAATTGGATGCTGGTGGCGTTTGGCATGGTGGGCACATCTCTTAGCGGTGTCACGTTTATCAGCGTGCCAGGCGCCGTGGGCATTACCTCATTTACCTATTTCCAGATAATACTCGGGCATTTAATCGGCTATTTTGTTATCGCTTTCGTGCTGTTGCCGCTGTATTACCGCTTGAATTTAACATCGATTTATGACTACCTAGATGGTCGATTAGGTCGCCGTTCCTACCAATCTGGTGCCTCGTTTTTTATTCTCTCCCGCACCTTGGGTGCGACCGCGCGCCTGTACTTAGTCGTAAAAATTTTGCAAGATACCATCCTCGACAATTTGCATGTGCCGTTCTGGGCTACCACCCTGATTATCATCGGCATGATACTAGCTTACACCTACAAAGGCGGCGTCAAAACCATCGTGTGGACAGACACCTTGCAAACCACTTGTATGTTGTTTGGCTTAGTCGTTTGCATTTGGTTTTTGATGGATAAACTAAACCTTAATTTATCCGAAAGCCTTACACAACTTGATTCTCGCGGCCTATCTACGGTTTTTTCTACTGACCTTAATAGCAAACAATTCTGGTTGAAGCAAATTATTGCAGGCGCGTTTATCGCTATTGCGATGACGGGTTTAGATCAGGAAATGATGCAGAAAAATATTTCCGTGAAAACCCTGCGCGATGCCCAAAAAAACATGATCACCTTGAGCTTCATCATGCTCGGCACCGTGCTACTTTTTCTATTTTTAGGCGGCATGCTGCACCTGTTTGCAAGTAGCGCTGGTATCGCTGCAACGGGCGACAAATTATTTCCCACCGTGGTAATGGGGCATTTACCCGCGATGGTGCAGGTGATATTTATAATCGCCTTAATTTCAGCGTTATTCCCCAGTGCCGATGGCGCAATCACCGCCCTCACCGCCTCGTTTTGCATCGATATTTTAGGCATCAAACGCCGCCCTGAATTAAGCGAGACGCAACAAACTAAAATCCGCCAACGTGTGCATTTGAGCTTTGCAGCTCTTTTTATTGTACTGGTGCTGGTCTTTAAAGCGGCCAATAATCCCAGCATGATTGGCCTAATTCTAAAGCTCGCCGCCTTCACCTACGGCCCCCTGCTCGGCCTATTCGCCTTCGGCATGATGACCAAACGCCACGTAAACGACGCCCTCGTGCCGTGGATAGTAATCGCTGCGCCGCTGCTATGCTTTGCAATTGACGCCAATCAAAGCGCTATTTTTGGGGCATATCAGATTGGGCTGGAGTTATTGCTAATTAATGGCGCACTTACGTTTGCCGGGCTGTGGGCGATTTCAAAAAAGATGCAAAAAGCGGTGCACAACTAACAAAAACGCCCAACCATAAAGGTCAGGCGAATGATTATTCGCCCCTACAACGGCGATGAACCTCCCTACAACGGAGTACGCCGCCTCTGTAGGGGCGAAAAATCTTTCGCCCTCGTCGTGTTTGCACAAACGCACGTATCTTGTAATCAACATCGCACAACAAATGGAATTACTTAAATTTAGAACAAACCACTAAACCAAGAAAACTTCACACTATCCGCAACGCCATTGCGATACACATAAACATAACCGGGGCGCGTGGCTTCGTAACCTAGTCCACTTTTAGCAAATTTGAAACTACCAGAAACACCTTGATGTTTGCTTGATGCGATGTTCTTTGAAAGCTCTACACGCGCCGTAGCTACCTGCGCTACAACACCCGCTTCAGCCACGCCTTTAAGCGCGTTCGCCGTCAAATATACGCTTTCGTAGGCGAGGGCTGCGGCACTGCTTGGCTCTGCCTTATACTTAGCGCGGTAGGCATCCAGAAATGCGAGATTAAAAGCATCGTCTGCATCTTTAGACCACGGTGCACTAAAAAATACACTAGAGGAAGCGGCCTTTAGCTCTGGCGAAACATCGCCAAGCAAAAATGCGCAGTTACAGACCACAGTTTTTGCGACGTTTTGTTTCTTCATCTCCAGCAATACCTTGGTCGCATCGCGAGCGATGAGTGCCAAAAAAACGATATCGGGGTTACTCGCTTTAATTTTTTCCACCACTTTTACCGGATTGATTTCTAATCTGGATTCAGCTGCTGGCAAAGCGGTCACACCAAGCGAGGCAAATATGGGCATTGATCCCAAGTAGGTATCGTAAGAAAAACGCTCATCCAACTGGGTCACGCCAATCACCGTTTTTGGCTTGGTTTCCTGCACGGCACCACGGATAGCGCCTTTCATCAATTCAATAGAGGTGAGCATGGTGCGAAAGCTCATGCGGCGATTTTTCGTAACACCTGGTGCTTGAATGTTGGAACCGATGACGGGCACGCCCATTACGGCAGTGGTGCTCCATGCAACGTCGGTTTGAGATGACAAGGTAGGGCCAACGATAGCAACGACCTTATCGACGTTGATCGCTTTTTCAAACGTGGGCGCGAGGTCAATCGTGTCCGCATCGTCGTACTCTTTTAGCGATAGCAGTTTACCGTTTACGCCACCCGCTGCGTTGATACGCTCAACGGCCAATCGTGCGCCGTTCGCGATAGGTAAACCAGTGGTTTTTGCTGACGTGCCGGTGAGTGCCGTGACCAATCCCAAGGGAATAGTTTCAGCAGCCATCGCCATTGAATTTGCGGTAGCGCCAAGGGCTAATAAGGTAGCAGCGATAGCGCTGTGGACAAAAGCTGATTTACGGTTTGCGCCCGTGTCGTTTTTAAATTTCAACATGTTATTTCCTCGATATTTTAGTTTGGATTTTTCGGTTGCTTGCCACCACTACTTGGAGACTTGGTTGTAACCGACAATCTCGGCAACAAGTGGTTTGCAACTCGTCAAGGCGTGCATACTAGCAAGCCTGCAAACGCTAATTGTTAGCAATAGTTTCCTAGCAGGCAGCGATAGCCGCACCAACATTACCGTTGTAATAAACGGTCGCGAACGGCCTAGCAGGGCATATCGACGTAACATCTTTTCTCGGGGCAAATCAACAGTGCTTGCGTGAGAACATTTCGTTACAGCAGACGTTTTTCTGTAATACGCAATATTACCGATGCAATGCGCGTTTACTCAACTTGGACATTGAAACACCGGAAATTAGGCCAACTTTGCAACAGCGACAGTTAACTACTAAAGCGCCGCTATCGCTAACGGCTGTTGAGCAACTCACCTACGCGCTGTTTAAAAAACCCATTTTCAATATAGCGATAAAGGTTTTTACCTGGGCACGCGGTGCTGGCGTAATCTTTATGGCTGGCTATTTTTTCTAGCGCTATATTATGTTTGATAGCTACCCACGCCATCGTTTGGGCAATGGCTTCAAGCTGGGCGGCACTGGGTTCAATGTTTTCATAGTTACCCACCACTTCAATTAGGGCATGGCCGGCAGGGTTATAGGCGGTATTGGTATCACCCGGAATATTAATATCGCGCCCCGCATAAAGCTTGCCGTCAAGATCAATCACGTAGTGATACGGCACATCTACCCAGCCGCGCACGCCGCGCGACCATGCTTGCAAATTACGCAGGTAAGCCAGCATATCTTTACCGGGCGGGAAGGTTTCGCCTTGGTGATGCAAGGTAATATGGCTGATACGGTGCGATTTAAGGGGCTTTTCAGCCGTTGCAAGGGCTGGTGTGCCACCCCAAGCGGCTACAGGCATAATTTTGGCTTCAAAGGCGGCAACATCGAATGTCGTTGTTGTACAAGCGGATAGCAATATTGCTGCACTCAAGGCCACAACCCTATTGATTAGGCTACGCATCGTCACCTAAACCTCGGTGCCGGTTCGGGTTAAATAAAACCATTCATTCCCCGGCAAGGCTCCCGTATCTGGAAACAAAATACAGCCCGCCACTTCTGCTCGTAACTGGCTGCCATCGGCACGCGTGCCAATAAGGTCACCGGGCTTTAGCGCATCAAAACTGGCCCATGCGCGGCTAAACGTATCACCTTCATGGTGTTTATCAATCACATCAAACATATGCAGCACTTCGTAATTCTCAACTGTAACCGGAGCCGCATCACCGGTGATTTTTAAATGCGCCAAAGCATTGCGAATGGCGCGGTAGCCCACTTCTGGCGATTGCGGATCATCATGTTGGCCGCACTCTAAGGTAATCGCAAAGCCACCGGTAGAGCGCATGTATTCTGTGGTGCCAATGCCGTAACGCGGATCGGTATCCAAACCATCTAACGGTTTATTATTGGCCTGCGCGTGGGCAATACGCCGTTCTACGCCAATCGCATAGGTGTTTAACCAGCCATCAACGAAGCGATTGATACCTAAACACTTTGCCAAGGCGCGCTCCTGCGCGGCGCGGGCGAAGGGTTGCAAAGTGCCGGTGTTATTTTGCGGGCCCAACATCGCGAAGGCGGTGTTTTTAGCACGCGTTGAGTGCAAATCAAGCACCCCATCATGCTGCGCAAATAGGGGGCAGAGCCAATTGGCGACGTGATCTTCAAACTGCTTGGGCGCAGTATTGGTCAGAGCGGTAGGTGTTAAATTGCGATTTAAATTGCGATCGCCCACCCGCTCATTTTTTGCATAGGCCTTGGGATTAGTGATGGGTACAAAGGTAACTTTGCCGCGCAAAATCGGCAGCGCCCCCGCATCAATTTCAGCCATGACCCGCGTAATTGCTTGCGTTCCACATTTTTCATTACCGTGTACCGCACCGGTGATGATGATGCTTACGCCCGCTTCTAAGCCGGTGTAAGTGATAGATTTAAAATGGTAATTTTCAGTCATACAAATGCTTTCTAATTAGTTTTTCTCGGCCGCTAGAATGTCCGCTAATACCTCGTTCAAGGCCACCGCACGCAGCTTATCGTCAATTTCCACCACCACCAAATAACCACGATCCGCACCGTCTTTGGTAAACGCTTTTGCCAAACTGAGCTGATCGGATTTAATGCCTTGGCCTGAAGTTTTATCCCAAGTTTCAAAGGCCACCAAACAGCCTGCCGATGGCGTACCAGGATAGAACGATGCACCACTGTAGTAATCGGCGTTGATCGTAGTGCCGTGAATAAGCATATCATCACGCCCAGCGCGACCCGCTAAAAACGCTTCTTTAAACGGGGCGTAATTGCGCCAGCTTTCGGGCAAATAGCTCTCATACTGCTGCGCCGTCCATTCCGTTTTTGGATGATCTGGATTATGTTCGTAATCAGCTATCGGGGCCTCCACCGGAATTTGCGAATGCAAATACGGGGTGGGGCCAATGACTTTACTGGTGGCCGTGCCCGCGCCCACGATGGTGAATAATCCCTGTGGCGTATTGCCATTGGTAATGGTGCCGGGTAGATTGGTAAGCGCCATCGCTAAATGCGGAATATTAAATAACTGGCCATCAGTATTTCGCACAAACCTACCGTCAGCCCCGCGCACCACAGCCAGCCCTACCTGCTGGCGATCTTGGCGCTGCAAACTATAGATAACGGGTCGCCCAGGCCGGGCGGTGCCACGCAGCAAATCGAGCAAGGGGGGGCGCTTCGCCAACACCTCGGCAACATCGGTACGCAAGCGCAATCGCAGGGCTTCAATACGCGGCTCGGCAGTCCAGTCTAAGCCATTTGCACCAAGTGCAGACTCAATAACAACGCGGGTTTCCACAGTATCTTCCGCTTTTAACAAGGCATAAGCGGCAATTGCAAACTGGCGTGGCGTGTTGAGCTTAGGCAGTAGCCCCGCCAAGCGCGTGGCCGATTCCAGTGGATAGTAGGTATAAGCGGCGCTCAATACGGCACGCTGGGTATCGGTAGAAACATCGGTCAACGTTTGCTGCATATAATCCAACGCGGCCAGCACCAATACTCGGCCACCGTCTTTTTCTGTATTCAAAAAACCAATTGACCAAAGCGCACCACTTACATTAGCCGCCGCACCAGCAAAAATAGGCTGAGCAAAAACGGCACGAATATTGGCGATATCAGCTTCGCGCTGCTGCTGCTCTCCTACCGTGGTTGCCAAAGCGGAGGAAAATGTTTGCGGCGTATACCCAGCAATCTCGGCTGGTGAATGGCGTTTTTCGGGTATCACACTGGTGCAGCCCGCTACAAGCAATACCGCTAAACTTAAACTAAAGCGCGCGAACGCACGATTATTCCAATGCGACTCCATGATTTCACCCGAATTTTGTAAAGGAAAACCGCAGTTTAGCGCATGAGCGGTCTCTGAGACCGGACGCAATGCCGTTCTTCTTCCTAATCACGCACGATCGCCCAGCGCTCATGGTCGCACCACTTACCGCGCAGCTTCAAATAACGCGGGCTAAAGCCCTCAAGATTAAAGCCACAGCGCTGCGCCAAAGCGATAGAGGGGCTGTTACTGGGCTGGATATTGGCTTCTAGGCGGTGCAATTTAAGTTTCTTGAACGCGTGCGCCACGGCTAACTTTAGCCCAATCGTCATCAAGCCTCGACCATTAAACCCCGCAAACGCTTGGTAACCAATAAATGCCCCTTGCAGTGGGCCGCGAATGATATTGCTAATATTGAGACCGCCAACAAACTGTTCAACGCCCTCTTCGTCGCGCATACAAACGAGCAAGCCACAAAAATTAGGTTGTGCAGCTTTTTCTAGGTAGGCCGCGAATTTTTCAGGTGTATCTGGTGGTGCGGTGTAGGGTTTATGCAGCTTACGGCTGGCCTTTACGGCGGCAATAAATTGCGCGGAGTCGGTGAGCGCGGGAGGGCGAATGTAGATGCGCATAGGTAGTTACCGTTATTTAATGATGTGGCCGATAACACCGTCAGACTTTGCCGCCCCTACGCTAATTAAAAAATTCACTTCATTTGAGTCGGTAGATAAAAAATGTCTGCCTGTTCCAACCAGAAAGAGTCGAGTGAGCGGTAAGGTATTTGCCGATGCATCCCGTTGAATGTGAGCAACTACGCCTTCAGCGTTCCAGCCTGCGTTGGTAGACAAAAAGCTACTCTCATTGGCATCGGTGGTAAATAAATGCACGCCACGCGATGGATCAAATAAACGCAACAACGGAATAGTTTGCGGGTTAACGTTCGCTAAAGCAAATATTTTACCCACAGATTTTTCATCAATCCAGCCATTCATTCTCAAAAAATTATATTCGTTAAAATCAGTTGTATAAAGATGAGCACGTGTAGAGGTATTAAACAGTCGGAAAAAATCGACTGGGGCGTTGGCAGGCGTTGGTGCCGCTCCAGCAGCCGTGCTCACAAAACTTGCCCGTACAGCGCCAACGTTAAGCGTCGTGGTCGTCACCCCCCCCGCTAAGGCACTGCTCAAATGCTGCACACACACCGTTTGGCCATTAGAAATAGTGCTGGAAGTGGCTGTAAATAGGCCGTTACAGCCAATTGAGTAGAAGCCATTTTCAATGGAAATTGCGGCCGGTGCGATAAGCCCCAAAATAGTTGTCGTATTTGATGTAAGCACGGTAGTTACGGTCACACCCGTTTGCGCTGCGAAGCTAAAAGCACTGGGGCTCGCATCAGCTAATGCATCGACGCTGATCGACTGGATCGTCCATGACCCTGCCGCAGGCGGGCGCGTTAAACGTAGCACATTCAAGCCTTCACGCAGGGTATGTGTTCCCGCAGTGGCATCGCCGAGCACTGTAGGCAATACTGTCGCCGCGCCCAGCGCCACGCCATTCACGCTCACTTGTACCTTGGCGTCACTGGAACCTTGCGCACGCAAGCGAATACTAAACCGCCCCGCTTTTTCAGCACGCAGCAAATACTCTACGAACCCTGGAAAGCCAAATGCGCCCGTGGTATTGCTAAGCGCTATGTTAACCGCGGTGCTGCCGATGAAGCCTCCGCTTGCAGCAGGCGTTGTGGTTGGTGCCGCAATGCCCGCCGTGATGGCGGGCAACGCGCCCTGTGCTTGATCCGACAAGCACAAGTTACGCGGTGTGTTCGGCACACTCATGTCTTCCAGCACTGGCCACTGACCAAACTGTGTGTTGTAATTAGATGCGCCTAGGGCAAACCATAAAAACGACCCTAAACCCGCCTTGTACCAATCGTCCAGCGCCTTATTGCAAATGGTGCGCATCCGTGGGTCAGCATAGGCTAGGCGCTTATTGGTTAAATTATTGCCACCAAACGTATCCGGTCCGCCCTCATAGGCCACCACCTTTAAGCCGAACCTCGCGGCAAGTGCTGCATGTTGTGCATACTGATAGCGCACGGGTGCCGCATCTACTTCTTGCTGCAGGCCATCTAATATTTGTACCACTGTTGCGTTATTAGTCGCATCGACCACATCATCCGTGCCTAAAAAATAATAGGGTGCGCCGCCAATGGCATAGAACACATCGCCAACCGGCACCCCCATGCCTTCTTGCACGACGCGTAAGCCTTCGCTGACAATAAAGGAATTAGCCATTTGCCCCGCCAACACCACGCGAACCCGTGTATTTATGGCAGCTTGGCCAAATACAATCTTGAACAAATCACTAATTTCTTTGCTCCGTTTACCCACCCTTCGAAAGCTAGGAACAAACTGATCTGTGGTGCCATCAAAGCGCAGTGGCGAGCTAGGATTTGCTGCCAACTCAGCGGCGGCAAGGTTGCGATTAATGGCCGATTGGGCAAATTGGCCGTTCCAAATCTCATTAGAATACTCAATATAAATATTGATCTGCGGCTTCAATGTGGCCTTCAACAACTGCGCTAAATTGGTGATGTAAGCATCGTCCGCACGAACCGGTATATTGATCCACATATCGCGTTCAACGGTATTGGCAAGCTCAATAATAGTTTCCCAGCGGGCAACTCTAGTTTCAACACGTCGCGTTTCCAAGGCTAGGCGATCGGCCAAGGTAAGCGGCTCATTATTATCATTCGTACGCGACCAATCCATAAACCGCAGCACCGAAAAGCGCTTGATGTGCTCTAAATATTGCGGCGTAAATGTTGGCGTGTTTACCAACGGAAAGCCCGGGCGAATAATCTTCAAGTTTTTTAGAGCACCACCGGTATTACGAAACTCTATAAAAATATTGTCGTTGCCATTTGGCCATGTCCAATCGAAGCGCGTGGTGTTGGTGGCGGCATCAAACGTGCGGTTACTAAACGCATTCGGAAAGCCGCCCAGGGTTGCATTGGGCGCGCCCGTGAAGGAAATTTTATACACCCCACCCAAGCCTAACACGCCATCGTTTGACGCCATCACAAACAAACGAAAATCAGTAGTAGGCCAGCCATCCGCCCCAACTGGCGCACGATTCGTCACCTCGCTATCGTCAAACGCGCTCGGTGCTAGGGTCAAAAATAACCGCGACTGCTTCACCACATCAACAAATTCATGGTTGCGATTAAAGTCCGCAATGCCGTTTAGATTGCCACCAATTTGGTTGTGGGCGTGGCTCAAGCCGGACTGCGTAATTAGCAGAAGCAGCATGCACACCATCAGAACAAAGTGACTTATTTGCAGCGCAAGGGATACGCCAGTATTTCGACTTGAACAATTCATAGGCACCTCAAAGTGAAGGAAATCATATTTTGCACCAAAATAATAGGGCGCACTGAACAAATCAACTCTTGAGTGACAAGCGTCACTTTTATCTCAATGCAGGCTCTTGCTCACGCTTGCCATCCAACCCTAGCTCCACCAAATCCCAGAGATTGCCGTACAAGTCGGCAAACACCGCCACCGTGCCATATTCGGCTACCTTAGGCTCACGAATTATCGTTACGCCGCGCGACAGCAGTTGATTATAATCACGCCAAAAATCATCGGTGCTCAAAAACAAAAATACGCGGCCACCGCTTTGATTACCAATAAAATTTTCTTGAGCCCCCGTGGCGGCACGCGCGAGCAATAATGTAGCGCCTGTGGACCCAGGTGGCGCAATGACTACCCAGCGTTTATCCTGCTCTGGCTGGTAAGTATCTTCCACCAGCACGAAGTTTAGGGTTTGGGTATACCACGCAATGGCTTCATCGTAGTCGCGCACGATGAGGGCGATGTGGAGGATGGATTGTTTCATTTCAAAGTCATTTCCCGTAATTTAAACAGTCGCGCAAGATTTCGGTTTGACATCAGTTGGTGCCTAAAAAAACGTGTAATAAATGAGCGCAATTTTGTTTGACACACGATTATGCCTTAGTGCATTGTTAGTGTTGCGCTAGCACTATTTTTACCGCTCTATTTTTCCCTATAATCAAGGTATTGCATATGAAAACATCTTCGCTAATCGTGGCATCACTACTTGCCCTCACCTGCCCCAGAGCGACGATTGCCACAGTTACAAACCAGCACGCCCCTCTAGCTGCCGCCTGTGTAGCTGATGCGGTGCGTGGTGTATGGATTCCTACGCCCAATCACACTGATTTTTTTGCCTCAAAAGAAACCATTGCCAGCCACTTAAAGGAGCTTAGTGAAGTTGGTATCAACACGGTGTATGTGGCGATGTGGAATCAGGGGCGCACGTTTTATAAGAGCAAAGTGCTGCAAGACTTAATTGGCGTTGAAATTGACGAACGCATGGCGGGTCGCGATCCTTTACAGGAAGTGATTGCCGCTGCCAAGCCCCTAAATATAAAGGTTTATGCCTGGTTTGAGTTTGGTTTTGCAACCGACTATAACAATGGCAAGGGGCGGGAAATTTTAGAAAAAAAGCCGCAATGGGCGGCACTAAAACACGATGGTAGTCAGTTAATCAACAATAAAATTCGCTGGATGGATGCCTTCAATCCCGAAGTACAAAGCTTCATGACCAGCCTGCTGCTAGAGGTGGTAAATGGCTATGATGTAGCGGGTGTGCAGGGCGATGATAGGCTACCGGCTTTTCCTTCAGTGGGTGGTTACAACCTTGCAACACAGGCCAAATACACCAAGCAGTTCAACAAGCCGCCACCTGCAAACCATAAAGACCCGCAATGGATTCAGTGGCGTGCCGATCAGCTCACTGATTTTATGGCGGGGCTTTATCTCACCCTAAAAAAAACCAAGCCTAGCACTACGGTGAGCATGGCACCCAGTGTATGGCCGTGGGTGCGCGATGAGTTTTTGCAGGATTGGCCGACATGGTTAAAACGCGGCATTGTGGATCAAGTCACCCCGCAGCTTTACCGCAAGGATATTGCCGCTTATGAACGCGTGATTCAACCGATGGCACGCGATCAAGTAAGTGCCGACAAGCGCAACGTCGTCTTTCCGGGCTTACTGTTGCGCTTGAGTGATGGCTATCGGGTCTCCGAGGCGCTAATTGAAGACATGGTAAAAGCCAATCGCCGCGAAGGTATTTGCGGCGAGGTTTATTTTTTTAATGAAGGTGTGCGCGATAACTTGGCTTTATTTAAGCGACTTTATAAATCAAACCAAACCGGCATGGCAAATTAAGCATCCAGAAAAATGCCCCAAGACACCTGTATTTAAGGCTTCTTGGGGCATGCTTTGCACTTGAGTGTGCCTACGTCATAAGCTGCTTAAAACGTTTGCCGCACAATGGCCTTGGTCTGCGTCGTGCCGTTATAGGCACCAGCGTTAAACGTATAGGTCATTGTTGCTGCGTTGGCGCTGCTAAAGTTAATGCTTAGGGTGCCTACGGCATTGACTTGCAGCATTGCTGGGTTATAAGTAGAACCGAGCCACGGCGAGCCTATGGTGCTGTACAAAGGACCGGCGTAGGTGTTGGCTGTCCACGTGCCACCGGGCAGTACAAACCAAGTGTTTTTGCCATCTGCGCCATAGGTGTACCAAACGCCAAATATCGTGCCCGCCTGTTGTGCAAAATTGATGCCCCAGCCATCTTCAGCGCTGCCAAACCACCACAAATCACCAACGTTAAACGGTGCAGTGCCACCGCTAAATGACTGCCGCTGAATGGCTTTGCTGCCCGTCACGCCGCTAATGGTGTAGGCCAATGTTGCTGTGCCCGTGCCGGTGAAGGTAATGGTTGCCGATCCCACCGATGTACCCACCACAAACTGCGCTTTGTTGTAGTTCGTAAATGGTGATGAACTAGGCTGGTACAGCGCGCCTGTGTAGGCCGTAAAATCAGCATTCCACGCACCACCGGGCATCACATACCAGCGCGGTTGACCTGCAGCATCATAGACATAAAGGGCATTGAACTGCACGCCATTGCTATGCTGTTGAATGCTCATGCCCCAACCGTTTTCGGCAGAACCTGCCCACCACATATCAGAATAGTTGGCCGCGGGTGCGGTAGCAGCAGCGATGGGCAAACTCACGGCATCAATCCACGCCGCGTCTGCACCTTCAATGGCACCAGCATCTTTTTCGTACGACCATACCAAGGTATGTGCCCCTGCGGTAATCGGCACATTAACAATACCCCAAGGCACTTCGCCGGAAGCACCAATGCCACCAACATCAGCGCAGCCGCCGTTAATAGCTTGTTCTGTGCCATCAATTAAAAAGCGCAAGCAATCAAAGCCATTTTCGCTTGACACTCGACGCGCGAAGGTGACATTGCCAGCCTTAAAATTGCCGCTAAACTGAATTTGCGATTTTGCCGAATTACCGATTGGTGCGCTCTTTAAGCTACATAAGCCATCGTACCGCGTATCAGTTGCCACAATCCAGCCAGCAGTGGCCGCAGTAGGTTTAGTCCAGCCTGCAGGTATGGCGCAATTTTCTGGGAACACGCCCGGATCAACCAGTGTCACCACCTGTTTTAGTGGCCCCCCCAAGGTGCCGTTCACGGCATTGCTTAGGGTCACGGTAAAGGTTTCCGGCGCTTCTGCCACGGTATCAGCAGCTGTTAATACGGTAAAGGTTTTATTGGTGGTGTCACCATTGGCCCATGTTACCGTTCCCGTAGCAGCCGTGTAATCTGCACCCGCTGTTGCTGTGCCATTGCTGGTGGCGTAGCTTACTGATACCTCACCGAATGAGCCATCGGTGCGGGATACAGTGACCACAGCGGCATTACCCTCAAGCACGGTTTGTGTGCTTTGCGTGAGTTGCACTAAGCCTGGGAAGTTTGGTGGCACCACCGCGAAGAAGCTTTCAACGACACCTTCGTTGGTTGGTGAGGTGCGTGAACCCACGCGTGCAAACACACCGGCACCGCGTACCGCGAACGCTTCACGGCAACCCTTTAAATCATTTTGATCATTGGCACCGATGGCTGCAAATAGGGCATCTCGGGCTTCGATAATGGTTGGATCGTTCGGCGTGAGCTTATAGGACGCTACTAAATAGCGCTTCATTCGATCCTGCGCTTGATCAAACGTGAGCCGTGAAGTATCCCGCAACATCGACGCATAGCAACCCCATAACATAGCCGACCAAATTTCACCGGTATTGTGTACTTCAGCGTTATCACCAGTAAAGGTAGGCACGGGAGTTGCGGGTAAGGCCACGCCAGTTTCAATGTGCTTGAGCGTGAGCGGGTTTTTATTCATATCAATCGAGCTTGGGTAGCGCCTAAAACCACTGTAGTGCGCTTGACTAAATGTTAGGCCAGCAATCTGCGGGCCATCTTCGTCGTAAGCGGCAAGCGTGTTATAAACACCACCAAAATTTGCATTGCTAGCCACTTGCGCGTCTTCGGCTTTTACTGCTAAGAGCTGCGCATGAAAATCAGCCCAGCCCTCGCCCAAACCGCGCGATTGACTTGCACCTAAGCCATTGGCATTGCCAATTAAGCGATTACTAATATAGTGACCCCACTCATGGGCAATCACTGAATTATCAAGCGTACCATCACGATCCACACCCAGAACCCGTATTAGATTAATACGCACAGTCTCGGTTTTTAGGCGTGCTTTTAGTGCCACACCATCGGCTAAGGTGACCATCAGCGCGGGAATGGTAATCGCATCGGTAATTGCCGTATCTTCACCCAGAGCGATTGGATTACCTTCAACATTATTAGCAATAACGACTCCCACTGCGCCGGCAAGCTGGGCATTACGCGTTTTAGTTTTGAAGCTGCAGGTGCCACGATCTATCAAGACAATAAGACCCGTGAGTGGTGTTGGAAACGCGGTACATGCATCGCCACCGGGTGCTACGCCGTCATCGCCAAGTGTGAGCGTGCCATTTAAGTCAAAACTTGTCGGACCGAAACTGGCACCACCGGAAACGCGTCTTAGCGATGGCTCGGAAATAACCGCGGCACCGCCTTTACCTTTAAATATATACATACGCATCCGCGGACGTCCGCCATCTGCTGGTGTACTCATATTGGCATTATCGAATCCGGCAATATCCTGACCTTGCGCCCGAATAGAATCGTTGCCTAGGCCGCCACGCTCATAATTGCTCGTTTGCGCGTTGCCATGCACTTCTTTAAAACCGGCATCGTAAAACCAATCATGCAGCCAGTTAACGACATAGAACATATTCACAACGCTGGCAACTGATTGCGCCCGACTAGTCACCGGACCTTTGGTTAAATCATAGGTATACAAAAACGCATTTGGACCAGAGGTACAGGCATGAAAATCACCAATGGCTGTGGAGGCGATATTGCACTCGTCCAAACCCACTTCAAACAAATCTGCGGGTGCAACGGTGGAAGGCGGCAGCGGGCTTGGCGCTAGCCGGTTTGCCCACGCTTCGACGTTATTGCCGATGGTTTTAGTTGCATCTGCCGGTAGCCAGGGATCGTTCGTGGAGATCGGGCCGTTCTGCAAGGTAATATCATTAGGGGCAATAAACGGCGGTTGAAAGCCGTCATTCCTGCCAGTAGGATGAGGGGTGGAACCACGGCCTTGAGGGCCTGGATGAGGTAAATTAACGCCACCCTTTTCGGCCCATAAGCGGTAGCTAAATGCCACATCAGCCGTTAAATTATTACGGAACAACATGCGCCCATCATCGGCTGCGATTACATAGCTATAAACTACGGCTCGACCAAATGGGCTACTGCTCATGTCTAGCTCAATATAGTAGGCGGGTATTAGTTCTTGACCAACACGAAACCATACTTGCTTTACACGGGCGTCATCGCCCATACGGGCGCGCTCTTCGCTCACCAAGCCCTGCGGCATATTAAACGTACGATAGGGATTATTAACAAGTGTAGCCCCGCCAGCGGTTGTAGCACTGTACTGGGGCACTTGTTTACCCGCATTGGTTTCATAGATTACCAAACCAATCGCGCCAGTGAACCCATAATCACCCATGGCTGCGGCAATGGCCTGCTGGGGGGTAAGCTGAAATGCGCTGCCGGCAACGGCACTAACAGCAGCGCTGGCAGCGTTTTTATCCACTTTCTTCGCCAGTATCGCCTCGCTGGTTTGCGTTGACCCTAATTGCCCACGAATTGCCAATGGCTGCATGCTGGCATTCATCAGCACGGCCACGGATTCGCGGAAAATTTCGATGCCATTCATTTGATGATCAAACGCCACCAGATACCCGCCTTGAAACGCGGTATCTACATACTTTAGCGGTGCACCATCGATACCGTCGGCTGAAATCTGGTACAGGTTAGCCACGCTTTTCAAATGCGCACGGGCGGCTTGCTCTGGTGTATTTTTGGCGGCGAAGGCTCTGGATTCAGCCGTTGCCGCTTTTGGCGTCGCGAAGGTAATTAGGTTTGGCACACCTAAACGCTCGTCCACATGCAAATTGGCGATGGGTGCACTCAAGCCACTAACTCGTGCGCTTTGTTGCAATTTTGCGCTTAATGCCTCGTTAGTCAAAGGCGCGGGCTGGGGCACTGAAATACTCTGCGCGTTAAAGTTTGGCAGAGGCCTTGCCGTTGCGGTATGGCTACCAATTAGCGGTACAGCCAACGCCAGAAATGACAATAACTTAATGGATAATCGTTTCAAAGGAATCTCCAGTTTGAAATACGAAATTACAAAAAATGACATAGCCGCGAAGTTTACTCCTGATTAAGGGTAGATGTTGCGCAATTTCAAGTTGAGCAGTCTTGGCGCATTAAATTACAACACCACAAAACTACAAGACAGAGCGCCGCAATGTCGGTTACGTTAGTAATATACGGTAAGATGATTTTTGGCATATAAGTTCCCACTTCCCCAAAAATTAGCTAAATCAATCTCTGTAAACCATTCTTATGCAAAAAGACCAAGACAATAACAAATCAAGTAACGCTAATGCGGACGCCAACGCGCTCAAAAGCACCGGTGGCTTTGCCCGCATTGGCAAAGCATTTGGCTATTCTATTCAAGGCCTAAGCCACGCGCTACGCTATGAGGCGGCGTTTCGCCAAGAGCTGATTTTAGTCATTCCGGCGACAATAGCATTGTGGTTTTTGCCGATTACCTTGTTAGAAAAAACCGTATTATTAGGTAGTCATTTTTTACTGCTGATCGTTGAGCTGCTAAATTCAGCTGTCGAGGCTGTGGTTGATCGGGTGTCAACAGAACGCCATCCGCTTTCTGGGCGTGCAAAAGACCTTGGCAGCGCCGCTGTTTTATTGACAGTATTGTTTATGCTCTCGGCTTGGATTTTGATTGTTGGCCCTATTGTTGCCCCCGCCGTATTACGGCTATTTTAAGGAAATGACTGAATTGAAATTAGTAGATAAAGCCCGTGCCGCCACAACCCAAATGAAGGCCGCCATCACCGAAAAAAACACCACCCGCAAGCGCTTGAGTGGCCCCGCAAATTTGCAATACGCCATCGCTGATTCCATCACCCTTCTCGACAAAACCGCTTGGAACGCCATTGTGGGTAGCACCAGTTTTTTCATGTCGCCCAATTATTTAGAAAAAATTGAATCGGTACTACCGCTGAATGTTCGCCCGCGCTACGCCTTGATTTACAACGGTACGGGAGCAGATCGCGAGCCGGTTGCGGCAATGGTGATGCAAATTGCGGAAATTCATTTTGACCAAGTACGGCCAGAAAAAGCGAGCGCTGCCAACACCGGTGCAACAATCAGTAAAGCAAAAAAATGGTTGCCCACCTTCAATAAAATCGCGGTGGATGCAAAGGAAACCATTAAAGAAAAAACCGTGCAGCGGGTACTCACCTGCGGCAATTTACTCACCTTTGGTCAGCATGGTATTAGTTTTGCCGAAGGCTGCGACCCTAAGCTAGCGTGGCATGGTGTAGCTGAGGTGCTGTACCGCGTGCGCCAAGCGGAAAAGCTCGTTGGCAAGACTCATTTTGTCATGATTAAAGATTTGCACGCCCCGTTCACGCAGCAGGCAACGCAGCTTGAGGCACTGAGCTATCGCTATGTGGAAACTGAACCCAATATGGTTTTAGCGCTCCGCCCCGAGTGGAAAAACTACGACGATTACTTAGCGAGCCTAGCATCAAAATACCGCGCCAATATTAAAAACGGCGCGTTTAAACCAATGGATGAAGCAGGTTGCACCGTTGAGCATATAACCGGCTTGGCCGCATTTGAGACTGAGTTTTTTGCACTCTATAAATCCGTACAAGTGAACGCCGACTTCCGGCCAATTGAATTACAGCCCAAATATTTCGCCGCACTGGAAGCGGCTGCGGGTGCGCATTTTCGCTGCAGCATCATCAAACAAAACAGCAAAATTTTAGGCTTCTTAATATCGGTAATGGATGGCGATACTGCCATTGCCTATCACATCGGTTTTGATCGCGATGCGGCTGCAACCTTACCTATTTACTTACGCCTGCTACATGCCAGTGTAGCTGATGCGATAGCGCTTGGTGCCAAACGCGTGTCATTTGGCCGTACCGCCCTTGAACCAAAAGCGGCACTAGGTGCCAAACCGCAAACCTTTGGGGTATTGCTGCGCCATCGCCAACCGGTGCTCAATAAGCTCATGAAGCGCCTACTGCTGGGCATTGAACACGATGATGCACCGGAACGTAATCCCTTTAAAAAATCCTGAAAACGTCCTAAATATGGGCGTCTCTACGCATTCCAGCGCTATGCGTTTTCGACGCATAACCTCTTCTAATATACTTGTGCAATTACATTACTAACAGAAAGTAAGAATTACTTTTTGCTTTCGCTCATAGCTATTTAACAGCCGCCAAAATCTCCTTCGCGATCACCGCGCCATCCGAGTTCGGCGCGATTTTGATTAGCGCATCAAGCTTTTGTTTGGCTTCCGGCACGCGATTTTGTTTGATAAGTAAGCGTGCGGCGGCGTTGTAGGTCAGGCCGCATTTGGGCACCGCGGCGATGCCTTTGTCGAAGGTTGTTAACGCGGTTGTCACATCACCTTTGGCGGCGTACATTCTGCCGAACTCATGCCACAATTTGCAGCTCGTTGGCAGGCGGGTTAGCGCATCATTGTAAAGCTTTATCGCTTCTTCAAAACGCCCTAATCCCGTTTTTGCACCCGCTACGCTTACAAATTGGCCTTCCTCGCGCAACGGTATTACTGCGTATACGCGTTGAAACACAGCGTCCGCTTTTGCGAAGTCTTTTTGATAGTAATAAATTGCGCCATTAAAACTTTCCTGCATCACGCTCTGTGGCGCAAGCCCTGACTGTATGCGCAATGACATTGAACGTTTCCACAGCTCAGCGGCCTCATCGTAGTCCCCTTTCTCAGCGAGCGCTGCTGCCAAATTGCCATAGATAAACGCGTCATTAACACCAGCAGCCACTGCCGCCCGATATACCTTAATGCCGGCGTCAAGATAACGGCTCTCAGGGCGAAAAATATGCACTAAGCCAAGCGAATTCATCGGCGCACGTGAATCGGGATGCAATATAGCGAATTTTTCGAGCAGTGCAACTGCACGCGCTTCCTCAAACTCGCAGCGCGCAAGGTAAATTGCCTCAACCGCGCCGCTTGTTGCCGCATCGTAGTACGACGACGCTTCGGCGTCACTGAGCGCTTGCCCAGCGGTCGGACAATCACCGGCATTAGTCGCGCCGGTGATACGCTGAAGCAACGCCTTCTCCTTAACAGTTTCCGGCAAGCGCATACTCTGAGCCTGTTTGTATAGTGATGCCGCTTCTGCGTAGTTACGTAGCGAATTTTGGGCATTCGCGGCATTAATCACCGCCACCCCATTCGAGCTATCGCGTGCCATCGCTTCGGCAAACGCTGCCTGTGCTTCAGCGATCTTACCTTGGCGTTGTAGGGCGCTACCGTAAGCGTCGTAAGCCACCGACATGACTGCGCCACTAGGCCGATTGGCTGCACTTTGCATTTTTACAATGTGCTTCGAGAGTGCGACCAAATCCTCTGGTGTTTTCGATTGTGCACCCATATAACCTGCAAGCACGGCGGGTTGCGTTACCTCAAGCACGCCATTAGCTAACTGACCCACAAGGCTTTGCCAATCGCGCATCGCGCCATTTACAACTGTTGGCGGCTTGCCTGCAACGCGCACTTTCATCACCGCATTGTCGCCATCCAAAATAATTTCGCCATCCACCGCAATTTCATTGCCCGTCATATAGCGCAAATAACGGAACACCGATTGCAGGGTAAATTTAGCTTCCGGTATCGCCACGTCCGCACGGTTTTCCGCCCATGCGCCTTTAAGCTCTCCGGCTTCTAATGTGGTGACCAATTCGCGCCGCTTTATTAGCTCATCAAACAAAGCCTTGGCCACAACTTGCCCCGTAAGGCCTTGTTCGGCGAGCTTCTCGGGCACATCAAAGGCGGCGATAGTGAGGGTTTGCCGATACGCCTCGCGATAACACGCCACCGCCGCCACGATCACCACCGCCAATATGCTTAACGCAATTAGGGCGTTGCGCAACAAAATTAAGCGCTGGTTGATCCAGTTATATTTGGTGGCGTGCGAGATTAGCTTTAATTCATGATCGACCCCCGCAAGCGTTTTGGCAAGGCCCTCTACCCGCACCATTGCGCTTGGCGGCAATGCTTGGTGACTTAGGTCGATAGCTGCAGTTGTCGAAGCTTCGTCTGCAGCAGTCACGTCAGTAGGCGTCAACGGCGCAGGATCAATTTGTGTGTGTGAAGTCATTGTGATTGGTTCGGATAATGGAGGGTACTGAAATGTCACAAGGCGCAGGCGTGGATCAAATTATCACCGAAAAATAGGCTGAAGATGCGCTACGACCCGAAGGTAGCCCCCTTGCGGGGTAGGGCATCTTCAGGGCTTCTATCTTACAACAAGTGCGTCACCATACAGCACAAAAATAGGCACTAAGGAAGGGTTGCTAAAATCTCCTTCGCAATTAACGCGCCATCCGAATTCGGCGCAATCTTGATCAGCGTATCGAGTTTTTGTTTGGCTTCCGGCACACGATTTTGTTTGATGAGCAAACGCGCCGCTTCGTTGTAATTCAGCCCACACTTCGGCACGGCGGCGATGCCCTTTTCCCATGAAGCAAGCGCGGACGGCACATCACCCTTGGTGGCGTACACCGTGCCCAGGTCCTGCCAGAGCTGGCAGTTTTTTGGTAAGCGTTTGAGGCCATCGTTGTACACGGCAATTGCCTCATCGTATTGGTTCATCGCCAACTTGAGGCGACCGTATCGCGAAAACTCTCCCCACTCCCGCAACGGCTGCTCGGCAATCAGACGCTGAACGATCTCGTCTGCCTTGGCGTATTCCTTTTGTTGAAAAAAGATTAGGCCTTCAATAGACGCCGCGCCACGCCGCCTGGTTCTGGGGCTGCGGCTTATGGTTCCCGCCGCCTCTGCACGTCCGTAGATTTCCCGCCCCTCTTCGACACGGCCAAAGTCAATGAGCGCGCGAGCCAGATTTTGTAAGATGAAAAAGTCATTCGTGCCCGCAGCGATGGCATCACGACTGACCTGAATACCCAATTCGCGGTAGCGGTTCTCCGGGCGATTGAAACTGATTCCCTGAAGCGTGTTGGCAAGCCGCTCGTTGTCGGGGTGCATCGCGACGTGTTTTGCTATTAGTGCCGCGGCGCGAGCCTCCTCATAATCACAGCGGGCGATAACGTTAGCCTCTGCACTCACAAATCGCAGTTGGTCGTAAACCGGCGACTTACGGGCTTCCTCCAGCGCTTTGGCGGCCACGTCGCAATTCCCGGCATTGAGACCGTCTGTTGACCAGCGGGTAAACGCCAATCGCTTGACGGAATCAGGTAGCTGCATCGTGAGCGCACGCTGGAATAACTTTATTGACTGATCGTAATTGCGTTGGTTTGCCTGTGTATTGCCGGCACTCATCACCGCGACCCCATTGTTGGGGTCTAGCGTCATCGCCTGGTCAAAAGCGAGTACGGCCTCATCAAGTCTGTCTTGCCGCTGAAGCGCGTCGCCATATGCGACATAGGCCACCGACATCACCGCCCCGCTGAGTTTCGGGTCTTGATTCGACATCTGCCGCAGACGTTTGGAGAGGGCGACCAAGTCTTCTGGTGTCTCGGCTTTAATGCCGAGGTAGGCGGCCACCACGGCGGGTTGCGTGACATCGAGCACGCCCAGCGCCAAGTCGCCCGTGAGCGCCTCCCAGTTGGCGAGTTTGCCTTTCACAATCGTCGGCGCTTTACCCGCCACGCGCACGCGCATGGTCACGTCCTCACCATTGGCATCAAGGATAAATTCACCGTCTACCGCGATTTCATTACCGGTCATGTAACGTAAGTAACGGAACACCGATTGCAGCGTGAACTTGGCCTCTGGTATCGCGACATCCGAACGGTTCTCCGCCCAAGCACCTTTGAGTTCGCCCTTCTCCAATGTGGTGACCAAATCACGCCGTTTGACGAGTTCGTCAAACAAGATCTTGGCGACGACTTGGCCGGTGATACCGCGATCAGCCAATTTCTCTGGGACATCAAAGGCGGCGATGGTGAGGGTTTGGCGATACGCTTCGCGGTAACACGCAACCACCGTCACCACCACGACCACCAGCACGCTGAAAGCGATGAGTGCGTTACGCAGCAGAATCAGCCGTTGGTTGATCCAGTTGTATTTAGTGGCGTGGGAAAGCAGTTGCAGCTCGTGGTCGATATTGCCCAGCGTGTTGGCGAGCCCTTCCACGCGCATCGTCGGAATCGGTGTTGGCGCATCACCTGGCTTGGCAGGTGACGTGTCAGCGGCAGAAAAAGCAGCCGCTGGTGATGGGACATCTTGCGTTGAAGTGGTCATTTGTTCGCTCGTTTCACTCTAGCCATTGAGGACATCAGGATTTGGTACCGACACTCGCCAAAATCTCTTTCGCAATCACCGCCCCGTCGGAATTCGGTGCGATTTTGATCAGCGTATCGAGCTTTTGTTTGGCTTCCGGCATGCGGTTTTGTTTGATGAGCAAACGCGCCGCTTCGTTGTAGTTCGAGCCACATTTCGGCACGGCGGCGATACCTTTGTCAAAGGTGGCGAGTGCGGTCACCACATCGCCCTTGGTGGCGTACACCGTGCCCAGTTCCTGCCAGAGCTGGCAGCTTTTCGGTAGGCGCTTGAGGCCATCGTTGTAGACCGCGATGGCATTGTCGTATTGGTTCATTGCCAACTTGATGAGGCCGTAACTTGAAAACTCTTTCGCCTCCCGCAAAGGCTGGGCCACGATCTGGCGGCGATAGATTTCATCAGCCTTTGCATAGTCCTTTTGCTGGTAGTGAATCTGAGCCTCAAAAGACTCCAGCGCGCGCTGCCTGACCATAGGGCTGCGGTTCGTGTCTGTCCCCTGTCTTGCAAGCCCGTAGATTTCCCGCGCCTCTTCGATGCGGCCAACGCCGACGAGTGCATCGGCCAGATTTGAAAAGACGAAAGAGTTATTCACGCCAGCGGCAATGGCGTCACGACTTAGCTGGATGCCCAATTCGCGGTAGCGATTTTCCGGGCGATTGAAATGGATTGAGGTAAGCAAGTTGGCTATCGCCCCGATGTGGGGGTGCATCGAGAGGACTGTTGCCACCGATGCCGTGGCGCGGGCTTCCTCGTAATCGCAGCGCGCCATAGCAATGGCCTCTTGAAGTAAAAATCGCTGTGGGTCGTAAACCGGCGACTTACGGGCTGCTTCCAGCGCTTCGGATACCACGTCGCAATTCCCGCTGTTTATACCGCCCACTACCCAGATCGTAAACGCGTTTATTTTCACGGAGTCTGGTAGCTGCATCGCCTGCGCACGTTTGAAAAGTTTTCCCGACTCATCGTAATTGCGTTGAATTCCCTGTGCGCTCGCGGCATTGATCACCGCCACGCCATTGTTCGGGTCCAGCGCCATCGCCTGATTGAAGGCGAGCACCGCTTCGTCGAGTTTGCCCAGACGCCGTAGCGCATTCCCATAGGCGTCGTAGGCCACCGACATCACCGCGCCGCTGAGCTTGGGGTCTTGTGCCGACATTCGGAGCACACGATTGGAGAGGGCTTTGAGGTCTTCCGGCGTCTCGGCCTTAATGCCGAGGTAGGCAGCCACCACCGCGGGCTGGGTGACATCGAGCACCCCCAGCGCCAACTCACCCACCAAAGTTTCCCACGCGGCGAGTTTGCCTTTGACAATCGTTGGTGGTTTGCCGGCAACACGCACTTTCATGGTGACATCATCGCCGTCGAGAATGAATTCGCCGTCAACCGCAATTTCATTGCCCGTCATGTAACGTAAATAACGGAACACCGATTGCAGCGTGAACTTAGCTTCGGGGATCGCCACATCAGAACGGTTCTCCGCCCACGCGCCTTTGAGCTCACCTTTATCCAGCGTAGTGACTAAATCACGGCGTTTGATGAGTTCATCAAACAGCGCTTTCGCAACAACCTGCCCCGTCAAGCCGCGCTCAGCAAGGGATTCGGGAACGTCGAAAGCAGCAATGGTAAGGGTTTGCCGGTAGGCTTCGCGGTAACAGGCGACCGCTATCACGATAACTATCACCAGTATACTCAAGGCAATCAACGCATTACGCAACAAAATTAGGCGCTGGTTGATCCAGTTATATTTGGTGGCGTGCGAGATTAACGCCAGCTCATGCCGCACATCATGCAAAGTTTCGGCCAAGCCTTCTACACGGACCACCGGGGCATTTTGCGGGGCTGGCTGCGACGGCACTGCGTTTGACGGACGCCGCGCTCGATTACGCGACCGAGGTTTGTTGGTGCTTGCATCTGATGAAGAATCTTGGCTAGAAGACTGAGGCGAATCTGGTTGCATAGCGTCTCGCTGGTTTAGAGTTTTCTTAATGCATTGATTATAAAGTTTTAAATCAATCTCGGGGTTGCTTAAATTTGAATCCACCCGCTTAACCGACACAACGCATGTATAAAACGCTACACTAGGCTAATGATGACAAGCGTCACAATAACCACAACGACTAACCACAATGACCATTCGGAGGAAGTATGCAAGTTAAAACAGTTTCATCAATAATTAAATTGGGTCTCATCAGCGTAGCAGCTACTTTTGCTGTGAGTGCTGCAGCCATTGATAGCCTTAAAGTCATGGTGCCCGCAAACCCGGGCGGCGGCTGGGATTCAACAGGGCGCGCACTAGCTGCCGCGATGCAATCTGCGGGTAGCGTTAAGAGCGTGCAGATCGATAACAAAGGCGGCGCTGCCGGCACCATTGGCCTAGCACAATTTGTTAATTCCGCTAAGGGTGACGCAAATGCCATTATGATCGGCGGCATGGTGATGGTTGGCGGCATTATTCAAAATAAATCCGCAGTTGATCTCTCGCAGGTGACGCCTCTAGCGCGCCTAACCGAGGAATACATGGTGGTAGTTGTACCGGCGGCGTCACCACACAAAACAATGAAAGATTTGGTCGACGCATTTAAAGCCAAGCCGGGCAGTATTTCATGGGGTGGCGGCTCAGCCGGCGGCTCTGACCATATCTTAGCGGGGTTTATCGCGCAGGCAGTGGGTATTGAAGCAGCTAAGGTTAACTACGTGCCATTCAAGGGCGGCGGCGAAGCGGTGGCGGCCATTATTGGCGGGCATGTGTCGGCAGGTATTTCAGGTGTGAGTGAATTTGCGCAGCATATTCAGTCTGGCAAAATGCGGGCGCTGGCAGTGTCTTCCCCTGCTAAGCAAGCAGGTATTGCAACGCTAAAAGAACAGGGTTTTGATATTGTCTTGGGTAATTGGCGCGGGGTGTTTGGTGCACCAGGCATTAGCACCGCGCAGCGCGATGCGCTCATCAAAGCAATTGAAGCTGGCGTAAAAAGTAAAGCCTGGGAAGAAACATTGAAGAAAAATGACTGGCAGAATACTTGGCTTGCCGGCGACGAGTATAAAAAATTTCTTGATGCAGATACCAAGCGCATTGGCGATATTTTGGCAGGACTGGGCTTAGGTAAAAAGTAAAATCAGGTTTACAACAACAACTATAACGACAACAAAAATCCCCGTCACTGCCACGCGCCTGACGGGGGTTTTTATTGGGGAGCCTATCTAAAAATGAAAAAAATGATCGCAGGGCAGCTAGCACTGTCAATTGGCGTGGTGGCATTCGGGTTATTTTTTTTGATCGGCTCGTTCTACATTCCTGATGCAGCAGGGTATTCCACTGTGGGGCCTACCCACGCGCCGCGCGCGGTTGGCATTGGTTTGATTTTGCTTGGGTGCTTACTTATCTGGGAGGCGGTTGGTGGCGGATTTCGCAATCATGATGAAGCGGCGGAGCGTGCACTCACAACAGATTGGCTTGCCTTCGCTTGGGTATCAGCGGGGCTTTTGCTGTACGGCATGTGCATTGAATGGGCGGGCTTTATTCCGGCCTCAATCATTTTATTTATATGTACCGCACGGGCGTTTGATTCACGCCGCTGGCTTTTAAACGGGTTTATTTCGGTAATCATGTCCATTGGCATTTTTGCGCTATTCAATTACGGCCTTGGTTTAAACTTGCCAAAAGGCTTGCTGAAAGGAATATTGTAATGGAAGTTTGGGACCTGCTTTTACAAGGATTTAACGTCGCCCTACAGCCTAAGAATTTACTGTGGGCGCTCATCGGTGTAACGCTTGGCACCGCTGTCGGCGTGTTGCCTGGCATCGGCCCAGCAGTTGCTATTGCGTTGCTGTTACCGCTCACCAGTAAGCTTGATCCATCGGGTGCGCTCATCATGTTTGCGGGCATTTATTACGGCGCGATGTATGGCGGCTCAACCACGTCTATTTTGCTCAACACACCCGGCGAATCCGCCACCATTGTGACCGCAATGGAGGGCAATCAAATGGCCAAACGCGGTCGCGCTGGCCCCGCCCTTTGTACGGCTGCAGTTGGCTCATTTGTTGCGGGTACCATCGCCACCGTTGCCTTAACGTTGGTAGCGCCACAGGTGGTTGGTCTAGCGGTAAAATTCGGGCCACCCGAAAATTTTGCATTGATGATATTGGCCTTCATGACCGTGTCAACCGTATTGGGCGACTCAACCATACGTGGCTTGACCGCGCTATTTATTGGGCTCGGCATTGGTGTGGTGGGCATTGAAAATCAATCAGGTCAGGCGCGTTTTGTGTTTGGTATTGCACCATTGGCGGACGGCATCGAAGTAGTGACGGTAGCAGTGGGATTATTTGCAGTCGGCGAGACATTTTATATGGCCTCAAAAATGAATAAAGTGGCCGAAAAAATAGAACGCATAAAAGGCTCTATCTTGATGACCCGCGACGATTGGAAACGCTCATGGAAACCGTGGTTGCGTGGCACGGTCATCGGCTTTCCCTTCGGCGCCATGCCCGCAGGGGGGGCTGAGATTCCCACATTTTTGTCCTATGCAGCGGAGAAAAAATTAAGCGCAAATCCGGCCGAATTTGGTCATGGTGCCATTGAAGGTGTCGCAGGTCCCGAAGCGGCCAATAACGCCGCGGCCACCGGCGTGATGGTGCCACTTCTCACACTTGGGCTGCCCACATCTGCCACTGCCGCAATATTGCTCGCCGCATTTCAACAGTATGGTTTGCAGCCGGGACCACTTTTATTTGAAACCAATGCGCCGCTAGTGTGGGGCCTCATTGCGAGTTTTTATGTGGGTAATGTGATGTTGCTGGTGTTGAATTTACCGCTCATTGGCGTCTGGATTAAATTGCTAGAAGTGCCCAAACCGCAGCTATACGCAGGCATTTTGGTGTTCGCCACGATGGGCGTTTACGGCATGCGTCAGTCTGCTTTCGATGTATTTTTACTCTACGCCATTGGCCTAATGGGGCTATTGATGCGGCGCTACGGCTTTCCCACTGCCCCAGTCATTGTTGGCATGATTTTAGGACCACTCGCTGAGGAACAAATGCGCAGATCGTTGGCGATTAGTCAAGGCGACCCGACAATATTTATTTCACGTCCCATCAGCGGCACCATTTTAGTTATTACTGTACTCATCGTGCTCGGGCCTTGGCTGTATCGGCGTTTCCGTAAAGTCTAGCAGACTGTCAGACTCTGGCAGCTATAGCAAATGTTTGGCTATAAGCTTCGCAACAACAAGCCACGGCGGTAACGACAACAATTGCCGATATACTTAACGCCATACGCACAAGTTATGATTGTCGCACTCGCCAATCACGCTCCAGCAAACCATAAAGCCCCGAATCCGATACTTCTCCATCCACGATCCAGCGCTCCCGCAGATGCCCTTCAAGCTTAAAACCAAGGCGCTCTAAACTCTTGGCTGACGCGCTATTTCTAGGGTCAATATCGGCTTCTACGCGATTCAAACTAAGCGCACTAAATCCAAATGAAAGTAACGCCACCAACGCTTCATTCATATAGCCGTGCCCCCAATGATTTAGACCAAGCGTATAGCCCACTTCCGCACGACGACATTGATCGACTAAATTAAATAGCCAGCACTCACCGATTAGCGCATCATTGCTAGTTAAAAATATGCCTAAACAGAGATACTTACCCGTTGCCAGACCGTCAATGTCGCGGGCAATGCGAGCATGCGCAATATCAATCGAAGCCCATGCTGATCTGCTCAAATAACGCGCAACCTGCGGCTCGGAAAAAATGGTGAATAGCGCGGGTACATCGGCGGCGATGAGGGGGCGTAGGGTTAGGCGCTCCGTTATTAGCTTGACTTGTGCGAAGGAGTGTGGAGTTATGGGAGAGATTGGGGGCATAGCGAGGTTTCTGGAAAGGTGTGAGTGTATTGACTAGAGCGACCAGCTAGGTTTTAGTGCATCAAAAAATACCTTGAAGATTCTCTATCTTCAGACATCTTCTTACGGGCATCGTCAAAACACGCTTCGCTACGATCCTAGCTTTGCACACTATAGCCCAAGCTCGTTCCGAATTTGTGCAAACGCAATGTCCACATCCTGAACTTGGCCTGAATTTACGCTCGCCTCGCTCTCGCGCATGGCGGCAATAAAGCGCACGTACGCCAGTTCATCCGGCATATTTTGGTACGACGGCACGCCTTGAAAGTCCGCAGTCAGCATTCGAAAATTCATCCTTTTCCTCATTTCGCTTAACGTCCGAAGACTACCACTTGCCAAAAAATCCACTAATATCGAAATAAATCGAAACGGCCTTTCCTTCGGCAGTTTCAATTTCGATGAGATCGTAAGATTTACCCTCATTGCGCAGCAAAGATTGCCGTACCTTTTTAAAGCCGGGATATTTTTCGGTTACCCACTTGCGCTCGGCCGTGATACCAGCTGAGGTATTGCTCGCACCTTCAATGACTACTGCACTTTCCATCGTCGCGCCGTCGCCACCAGAATAGCTGATTGCCTTGCCGGCAACGGCAGGCGTAGCAAGAGGAGCGGACTGTTCGGCGACGGTGGCAGCGCTACACAGCGGCGAAGCAAGCATACTCACTAACATCAAAGTGCTAAGCATCGAATATTTCATCATCAGCCTCTTAAAATTTTGCCTAATAGTGAAGCTCCAATGTTATTCCATTTCTAAATCAAAAGTGCCATTACTTGCACCGCACAAAATACGAAGCATCGTCATTCCAGCGAAGGCTGGAATCCAGCCTTCGCTGGAATGACAATGTTTGTATAACACGCAGGGGGAAATAACGCACGAATGAAATGGAAATGGAATTACTGATCAGTTATCCATATTACTTATCTGGCGCAGCAACAACCCAGGAACACGTGCAAAGCCCGCGTCACCCGTTATAAAAGTGCATGAACCGACAAGGCTTAACGCCGATGCGGCTTGCAACGCATCTGGCGTTTTCAAACCAACGCTAGCGCGTAGCTGAGTTGCAATTTCCACCACGGGCGCGCTCAACTCAACGATTTGCACCTGCTTAAAAAATGCGTCGTAACGCGCTAATAAATCATTATTGGCAGTGCGCAGGGGCTTGACGCGGCATTCCATTACACCTAAACGGGATACCACTAGAGCAGCGTTTGGATTCTCAAACTTTATCTCACGCAAAACTTGAACCACCGCTTCACGGCCTGAGGCACTACCTTCAAAATAATAAATTAGCGCACTACTGTCCAAAAACGAAATCACCGATCCGGCCATTCAGCACGAATATCATTAAGACGCTGTGCAATTCCATCAGCATCGAGCGCGGGGATATTGAAGGGTTGGCCTGCAAGCAGCCAATCGAGTGCTGAGCTAGGTGGTTTTGAGTCGGACGCGCCAGCCGCTTTAGCTACTAAGGCTTCATAAGCTACAGGCGTCAACACAAATGCGGCGGGACGGTTGCGTTTCATAATTGTGGCTGTGCCCCCGTGCTGCGGCATATTAAGTGCTGCGTCCAGCGCTGCCATGCCGCCGCGCTTTATTTCAGCTATGGTGATTATATTCATTTTCGTCCCCTTTATCGGTACTAAATAAACAGCAATCATACCAAAAAACGTACTCAACCTTAAATTGATACCAATTTCAGTACCAATAAAACACATTAATCTCTGCGGTCTCACATCACAACGGTTCGGCGCTATTGGTGCTATTAGCGCTACGCTGATTGCGCCCTACAGGTTAATATCCAAGTAACTCTCAAAGATACAAATACGAGTCTACCGCACAAAAACCACCGCACTCCGCGCTGGCACCACAAACTTACCACTATCTGATTGTGCCTTCGCCTGCGTGGCTACGCGCTGATCGGCAGCGTCTGCACGCGCTTGCACGGGGTGCAATTGCCACTGTTTGCCTTTGAGACTATCCAAGCTTAGCGTTTGCTCCACCACGTCCACGTTTATAAAATAGAGCACTTCTTTAAAATTAGCGCCGCTTAAGCCATCGCCATTTAGATGACCAACAATTACCGTTGGTGTTTGCGCTGCTCCCACATTATGGAACGTTAAGCGCTTAATAATTTCAGCGGTGCTATCTAGGCGAAATAGTTTGCTGCTAGCGCGAATTTTTAATAGGTCGCGGAACATATTTTTAGCTAGGTTTATTTCTACGCTGGTTGGCTTAATAGCGGGGTTTGCCAATAGGGGTTGCATATAGGGATAGAGCTTTTCATTATCGCGTTTAGGCGGCAAGCCTGCGGCAAAGCCGTTATCGGTATAGGTAAAGTCAAGGCGGTTAAACCAATCACCAGAATCATAGCTATTGCCGTCGAATGATTTAGAGCGCAGCACATCCAATCCGGCATGGTAGTAGGCTACCCCTTGGCTAAAGGCGACGATGGCCGCACCGAGCATTTGTACACGTGCTCTATCTTCACGGCTGGTGGATAACGGCAAGCGATAAACGTTAAGATCAAAGAGGGTTTGATTGTCGTGGTTTTCTACATAGTTAACTACTTCGGACGGCTCGCGGCCAAAGCCTGCGGGTTGTTTATTGTAGTCAATAGTTTCCAGTTTTTTTACCGTGCCATCAAGGGTCAAAAAGCGATAGTCACGTACCGAACCCGCTAGCATCACCCGCATAAAATCAGCTGCTCGTAGCAGTGCCGAGGGATCGGAAATACCTATATTCAGGGCATTTCGGTCATAATTTAAACCGTTAATATAGCCTTGACGCTTTATGATATTGTCGCCGCTGTCGTCATAGCTACCACCGCGCACGGCATCGCGGCCACGGTCTGAAAAGGAACCTATACCGGTGCCATTAAGTGATAATTGCGATGCCTGCACAAAGCGTTTGCCGTTTTCTACTTCACCAAAATTCCAGCCTTCACCTAGCAACTGTATTGGTCTACCAGCGGCTTTATTTACCTGCTTTTGTAGCTGCACCATGACCTCGCGCGGCTGATGGCCCATGAGATCAAAACGGAATGAATCCATTTTGTATTGCGTGGCCCAGGTGATGACAGAATCAATCATCAGCTTGCCCATCATTAAATTCTCGGTGGCGGTGTTAGCGCAACAGGTGGATTCTTCCACCTTACCCACGCTGTTATAGCGCTGATAATAGCCCGGCACAATACGGTCAAGCACAGAGGTGAGCGCTTGACCAGAGGCCGAAGTATGGTTGTACACCACATCCATTCCCACCCGCAAACCTGCGCGGTGTAAGGCTTGCACCATCTCGCGCGTTTCAATAATGCGCGCGGCACCGTCAGCCGCGTTGCTAGCATAGCTACCTTCGGGTGCCGTGTAGTGATAGGGATCATAGCCCCAATTAAAGCAATCATTGGCCGCGTTTTTGGTGGAAGTTTCCTGCTGTGTTAAGCCGTCTACAGTGCCAGTAATCGTCGGTGTAACGCAGCCTGCTTCGGGGATAGTGGCGATATCAAAAATAGGCAGTAAATGAATATCGGTAAGCCCGGCATCGGCTAGCGCTTTTAGGTGTTTCATGCCGTTAGATTGGGTTTCGGTAAACGCTCGATATTTACCGCGATTGGCCGCACTCACCGTTAGATCGCCAATAGAAAAATCCCGTACATGCAGTTCATATACCGACATATCAGTGGCGGTTTTAACAGTGTTAGGTGCGGGGGTTTGATCCCATAGCGGCGGCTTTAGATCAGCGGCGGATAACATGGCGATATAGCTGCGCGTAGAATTAGTGGTGAGGCTAATTGAGTAGGGGTCTGTTACGGCGTTGCGCACGATGCCTACATTGGGTACGTAGACTTCTACTAGGTATTTATAGTAGCTGCCGCGCATACTCTTCAGAGTGCCGCCTGACCAAACACCGGTTGATGTATCGCGCTGTAGCGCTACTATGTAGACTGCGGGTGCATTACCAGTGACGTACCTGCACACGTGCACATTGGTCGCAGTTGGCGCCCATAGTTTGAAATTTGTTTTGGATAAACTCACACTCACGCCGAAGTCAGTAATATTTGCAGCTTTAGCATAGCGATCATCAAGCGCGCCAGCCATTTGCAGCGCTGCTACGGCCACCACATTATTTTGCGCATCCGTTTCAACGACGAGCATTTGTGCGCTGTACAACATCGTTACTTTAGCCACATCGGTAGCGGCAACTGTTAACACTACACCATCAGCGACATACTTAAAACGGCTTGCAAGTGCTGCTGGCAATGGCGTTTGCGAAACGTTCAGTGCAAAACTGCCTTGCGCACCCTTGATGGCCTCGCCTGCCTTGGCAACAATGCTGGCATCGTTCGAATAAACAAGCTGAAAACGCCCTTGCTTCAATGGTAATCCCTGTGCTGAAGATTTAGCATCTTTTCGTGCATTAGGCCATTTAATAGTCGAACGATTTAACCAGTACGCGCTGGCTTCAAACGGCATCACTTGGGGTTTGAGAATAGTTTCAAAGCCTGTGGTGTTGCAATCCTGTAAATCGGGACTAGCAGCGGTTGCATAGGAAGAACCTATGATGACGGCCAAAGAAATTACTGCAGGCACAAAAAAGTGGGCGCTCAAGCTAAACGCACGTTTAGCGACATTCATATTAGCAGTTATCACACATCTCTCCAAAGATTGAATCGACATCTTCATCGTGTCGTCGGCAGGACTGCAAGATCAGCTAAGGCAGACGTAGCAACCCAAACGGGCCGCGCCCACTGGCCGCCGTAATTAGCCCCAACACACGGCTTGGTTCGTGGCCCAACATGCCCCAATCAAAGCGCCAACCCCAATTACTGCCTACTGTACCTGGCACGTTCATGCGATGACTAGAATCAAGCCCCAGCACATCTTGCAGCGGAAACACCACCATATTGCTCACTGAGTTTGCGGCAGCGCGGATCATGCACCAGTGCAAATCATGCGGAGCTGAAGCCAAATAGCTGCCAGCAAAAGCACGTTCACGGTCGTTGGTATTGTTGAACCAACCTACTGCTGTATCGTTGTCATGCGTGCCAGTATAGGCTACTGAATCTTTGGTGTAGTTATGGGGCAAGAACTCATGGCTGCCGTCGCCACCAAAACCGAACTGCAAAATTTTCATACCCGGAAAGCCGCAGGCATCGCGGAGTGCGATCACATCGGGCGTAATCAGGCCAAGGTCTTCGGCAATAATGGGGAGCTTGCCCAATGCCCGCTCAATTGCGTCGAATAAAGCTTTACCGGGACCCGGCACCCACTGGCCTTCTTTTGCGGTGGGGCAACTGGCTGGTATTTCCCAATAGCCTGCGAAGCCGCGAAAATGATCAATGCGGAACACATCGGCTTGGTCAAGCGCACGCTTTACGCGTGCCGACCACCAAGCGTAATCTTCTTTTGCCATTTTATCCCAGCGATAAAGCGGGTTACCCCAGCGCTGGCCTTCAGGTCCCATAGAGTCCGGTGGCACACCAGCAACTACAGTAGGTTGAAAGTCTTTATCCAAATAATATAAATCCGGCCGCGCCCAACAATCAGCACTGTGGTGTGCGATAAAAATCGGCAGATCACCCATGATGGCAATGTCTTTTTTATTGGCGTAATCTTTGAGTGCTGCTGACTGCACATCAAAGCACCACTGCACAAATTGCCAAAATGCAATTTCTGCGCCGTGCTGTACGCGTGCTTTTTTCATGGCGGCGGCTTGGCGTTTTTGCAATGGCGCATCCCACGTCCACCACGGCTGGCCGTTAGCCGCTGTTTCCAACGCCATGCATAAGGTGTAATCATCAAGCCAGAATGCTTGCGATTTTGCCCACGCGGCAAATGCGGTTTGATCTTCTACATTCGCTTTTTCAGTAAAGCCGACAAACGCTGCACGCAATTGCGCTAAACGCCAAGGTACTAGAGTTGCAAAGGTCACCAAATGCGCATTAAAGCCACCTTCTGGCAGCGTTGGTTGATTCAACCAGCCACGCACAATTAAAGGCTCCAAAGCCACCATTAGCGGACTGCCCGCGAATGCGGAAACACTTTGATAGGGTGAATCACCCGGCCCGATAGGCGTCGTAGGCAAAAGCTGCCACACCCGTTGGCCTGCGGTTTCAAGCCAATCAACAAATTTATAGGCATCGGGGCCAAAATCACCGATGCCGTGCGGCCCCGGCAAAGAAGTAATGTGTAGCAACACGCCTGAGCGACGTTCGGATAAATTCATCATAATCACTAACTCCGTTTTTTACGCAAAATAACTTATTGATTCTTAGAGCGCTATAAAATCTTACTGCGCCATCTTATTGCGCTACCAATACCACCAAGGCACATGCTGGCACCATGACCGCCGACAAATTTTTTAATGCTAAGCCACGCGGCAATTCCCGACTGCTATCTAAGCCGACGCGCCATGATTCGCCTGCCACCACACAGAAAGATTGCGGGCATGCTTCAGGATTGAACAACAACATCAATCGGGCACCGCGATCTGCGAGCAATGCTGGTGTTGTGTTTTTGGCAGTGGCTGGCAAGGAATGAATATCGCAAGCAAACGCGTGCTGCCCCGAATCATGCCAATCATTAACGCTCATCTCTTTGCCTGCTGGCGTTAGCCAAACTAGGCGGCGCTCTACACCAATGCCGGTTTGGTGTGGTGCAAACCAACGGTCATAGCGCAACGATGGTTCGGCCTTTCGCATCGCCAGTACTTCTTTTACGAACGCCAAAAACGGGGCGTCGGCGTTTTTCCAATCCAGCCATGTAGTAGGATTATCTTGGCAATAGGCATTGTTATTACCGTCTTGCGTATTGCCAATTTCGTCACCTGCACACAACATCGGTGTGCCCTGAGCCAGCAGCAGTGTTGCCACCATCGCCCGACGAGTTTTGGCACGAAGCGCATTGATGGCTGGGTTTGTGGTTACGCCCTCAACCCCAAAATTTTTTGCCATTTCGCCATCGCGGCCATCGCGATTTTGTTCGCCATTGGCATGATTATGTTTTTGCGTATAGCTGACGACATCATTCAAAGTGTAACCGTCATGTACGGCAATAAAATTGATGGACGCACTAGGCCGCCGCTGACCATGATGGAATACATCGCTAGATGCAGTGCAACGCCGCGCAAATTCGCCGCGACTCACTCCTGCGTTTAGCCAGAAGCCGCGCACCGCATCGCGGAATTTATCATTCCACTCTAAAAAACGACCGGGAAAGCGGCCAAGCTGATAGCCATCGTGCCCTGCATCCCAAGGTTCGGCTATGAGATGAACCCTCGCCAATACAGGGTCTTGGCGCATCGCTACAAAAAATGGGGCAAACGGATCAAAGCCGCGCGCACGCCTGCCGAGCACCGGTGCCAGATCAAACCGAAAGCCATCTACACCCATTTCACTCACCCAATAGCGCAGTGAATCTAATACAAACTGCGTGACGCGCGGATGCTCGCAATTGAGCGCATTGCCGCAACCGGTCACATTTTCATAATGATTTTTATCATCATGCTGTAGGCGATAGTAGCTAGCGTTATCAAGCCCTCTAAAGCTTAAGGTGGGGCCAAATTCATTGCCCTCCGGCGTGTGGTTATACACCACGTCAAGCACCACTTCCAGGCCATTGGCGTGAAGGGTGTCCACCATGTTTTTAAATTCTTCGGTGATGCTGGTTGCGTCATTAGCCAGCGCTAAGCGCGGGTCGGGGCAAAAAAAACCGAGCGTGTTGTAGCCCCAATAGTTACGCATCCCGCGATCCACCAGCGCTGGTTCATCCACGCAGTATTGCACCGGCAATAACGACAAGGTAGTCACTCCCAGCGCCTTAAAATGGGCAATGGCGGCGGGATGCGCTAAGCCAGCATAGGTGCCGCGCAAATTTTCAGGCACATCAGGATGCTGCTTGCTAAAGCCTTTTACGTGCACTTCATAGAGCACTAAATCCGCCACAGGAATGCGCGGAGAAGGTGGCCGCACTGTAGTTTGCCGCAGCGGCGCTACCCGCGCTTTTAGCGCATACGTGGCGTTATCACGCGCATCGAATGAACGTGGGCCTTCGGGGTTACCCAATACATAACCATGATTCTCCGCTTTGCCGACAAACTTGCCCACAATTTCCGTGGCGTACGGATCAAGCAATAGTTTATTGGTATTAAAACGATGACCATTTTCAGGTGCGTAGGCACCGTGGGCGCGTAAACCATAAACCAGACCCTGACCCACATTTGGCAAAAAGCCGTGATAAACCCCATCGTAAGGGCCGTACAGCGCATAGCGCTTTAGCTCGCGCACACCACTGGCATCAAATACACATAAATCAATACCGGTGGCGTGTTGCGAAAACACCGCAAAATTTACACCATCATCGCGAATAAAAGAACCCAAAGGTTCGTGCCGACCTTCATAAAGTATTTCCGGGAGATGAACGCTCATGAATTTTCTAAAAAATTTTATAGACTGTGAAAGCAAACGCGGAACTACTAGTACTTGTACTCTTACTCGTACTCATAGCATTTGCCTCACCCAATTTGATATTTTTATGCGGGCACAAAAAACAAGGTTGCCAGCGGCGGCAAGGTCAGCACTATAGATTTAGCACGACCATGCCACGGCGTGTTGCTCACCGCGATGCGTACTGCACCATTGCCTAAATTACTACCGCCGTAATAAGTTGAATCCGTATTAAGCACTTCAATCCAACCGGAGAAATCGTCAGGAACGCCCAATCTATAGCCGTTTCTAGGCACCGGAGTAAAGTTTGCGGCAACCAATACTGCACCGCCTTTATCATCGCGACGTACCCATGCAAAGCTTGAAGCTTCAGCATCATCAGACACCAACCACTCAAAACCGCGCCCATCACAATCCAATTGATGTAGCGCCGATTCTTTTTGATAAAGCTTATTTAAATCACGCACTAAATTTTGCACACCTTGATGCGGTGCATATTGCAGCAGGTGCCACGGCAATTCCGCGTCATGATTCCATTCTCCCGCCTGCGCAAACTCCTGCCCCATGAATAATAATTTTTTGCCGGGGTGTCCCCACATAAAACCATAATAGGCACGTAGGTTGGCAAACCGCTGCCACTCATCGCCGCGCATACGACCCAGCATAGAGCCTTTGCCATGCACAACTTCGTCATGCGATATCGGCAGCACAAAATTTTCGCTAAAAGCATATACCATGCCGAAGGTCATTTTATTATGATGCCAACGACGGTTAATTGGGTCTTCGCCCATATAGGCTAGGGTATCGTTCATCCAACCCATATTCCACTTGTAGTGAAAGCCCAATCCACCTGCATAAGTAGGCGATGACACACCCGGAAAAGCCGTTGATTCTTCAGCCAAGGTGATCGCCCCCGGTATGGCAGAACCTATCAATTCATTGGTTTGCTTCATCAAGGAAATGGCTTCTAAATTCTCGCGCCCACCAAAGGCATTCGGAATCCATTCACCGGCTGGCCGAGAATAATCGCGATATAACATTGACGCGACCGCATCAACACGCAAGCCATCCATCCCGAATGATTCCAGCCAATACAGTGCATTGCCGCTTAAAAAACTGCGTACTTCGGTACGACCAAAATTATAAATTAAGGTGTTCCAATCGCGATGAAAGCCTTCACGTGCATCTTGGTATTCATACAACGCTGTTCCATCAAATTGCGCCAAGCCGTGAGCATCTACTGGAAAGTGTGCGGGCACCCAATCAAGGATTACCCCAACATCAATTTTATGGCAGGCTTCAACAAAACCAATTAAGCCATCAGGCGCGCCAAATCTAGCGCTTGGCGCATATAGCCCTAGGGTTTGATAGCCCCAAGAACCATCAAAAGGATACTCACTAACGGGCATCAATTCAATGTGGGTAAAGCCTAAATCTTTTACATAGGCTGGTAGGGTTTTTGCCAACTCATCCCAACTTGGAAACTTACCGTTCTTTCCATGCTTCCACGATGCCGCATGTACTTCATAAATCGAAATTGCCGCATGGCGGTTGTTGGCAGCAGCGCGTTTGGCCAAGTTACGTTTTGGCGCTGGCAATGCCGCCACTTTGCTCGCCGTTTCCGGCCGCAGTTGCGCGGCAAAGGCGTAGGGATCAGCCTTGAGCGGCAAAAGCTTGCCTGTAGGGCCGACGAATTCATATTTATACAAATCACCAATGCCCGCATGGGGTACAAAAATTTCCCACACCCCCGCATCATGGCGTAAGCGCATAGGATGGCGGCGACCATCCCAATTATTAAAGCTGCCCACCACGCTAGCACGACGCGCATTGGGCGCCCACACCGCAAAGCGCACGCCTGAGACATCACCCAATGTGAGTAAGTGCGCGCCTAAAATACGGTAGGGTCGCGTATGGTTACCGTCACGCAATGCATAAATATCGCCCGCATCAAGCTGCGGGCCAAAGGCAAACGCGTCAGCGTACACGCCTTCTGAGCCATCGTGCCACTTTACTGCCAAGGAGTACGGAAAAATATTTTTCCGCCGTGGCACGGCAATTTCAAACAAACCATCGGCATCAATCACTTTGCACGTTGCCGCTGTTTTGCCACTGGTGTTATCCACCACTGCCACACTGATTGCGCCCGGTAATAAGGCACGCACCCATAGCTTTCCATCCGCTTCTAAATGCATTCCCAAGACCGCAAACGGGTCGGCATGACGCGCATCTAACAGTGCAGCTATATCGGTGGCATTAAGCATGATTTTTTTATTTATAGTCAAAGAACAACTAGTTTAGCGCAGAGACTAAGTTGTAGGGAAAGGGTACCTTAAGCCAAGGTTTTTGCTGGCGGCACCCAAACGCGATCAACATATTCCCGTACAGTACGATCAGCCGAGAAACTGCCCATGCCCGAAATATTGATAATCGCGTGCTCTGCCCATTTTGTGGGGCGCTGGAACAAGGCATCGGCACGGCATTGGGCGGCGTAATAATCAGCAAAATCAGCCATCAACATATAACTATCGCGGCTTTGAAGGTTTTCTACCAGACCACGGTAACGTCCGGTTTCGCCTTGGGAGAATTCGCCGTTGGCGATGGCTTCCATCACCCGCCGCAGTTGTGCATTTTGCTCTATGTATAAACGCGGATCATACCCTAGCGATTTCATTTGTGTTACCGCTTCTTCGCGTAACCCAAACACAAAGAAATGTTCGGCACCAATAGCGTTTGCCATCTCAATATTGGCACCATCCCATGTGCCAATAGTGAGCGCCCCATTTAGGCCAAATTTCATATTGCCGGTGCCCGATGCTTCCGTGCCTGCGGTAGAAATTTGCTCGCTCAAATCAGCAGCAGGAATAATCATTTCCGCTAAACTCACACCGTAGTTGGGCAAGAACACCAGCTTCAAGCGCTCGCCCACCCGTGGATCACTATTGACCACGCGGGCGACGTCATGAATCAGTTGAATAATTGATTTTGCGGTGTGATATGCCGAGGCCGCCTTACCGGCGATGACAACAGTACGCGGAGTCCAATTGGCGCTGGGATTGTCCACAATAGCCTGATAACGAGCAATGACTTGCAGCACGTTAAGTAGCTGGCGTTTGTATTCGTGAATACGTTTAATTTGCACATCAAATAAACTGGTGGGGTCAACAGCTATGCCCAAATTACGGCGAATCAGTGCAGCTAGACGCTCTTTACTTTCGCGCTTGGCGCTAAGGAATTCTCGGCCCAGTTTTTCGTCCGTGGCGAGCGGACGTAGCCGCGCTAGTTCTGTTAAATCCTGACGCCATTTTTTGCCAATATTACGATCAATCACTGCCGACAATGAGGGATTAGCCTGCATCAACCAGCGCCGTGGTGTGACGCCATTGGTAACATTATGGAAGCGGTCTGGGAACAGCTTTGCGAAGTCTGCAAAAATGGTTTGCACCATTAAATCTGAATGCAACGCTGATACGCCGTTGACTTTATGCGAAGCCACAATAGACAATGCCGCCATGCGGATGCGGCGTTCGCCAGATTCATCAATGAGCGATACGCGTGCAATCATTTCGTCATCATTGGGAAACTTGGCGCGTACTTGATCAAGGAACCAAGCATTAATTTGATAAATAATTTCTAAATGGCGCGGCAATAGCTCTTCAAACATGCGTACTGGCCATGTTTCCAAGGCTTCAGGCATCAAAGTGTGATTCGTATAAGAAACGGCCTGCGTTGTCAGTGCCCAAGCATCGTCCCATGCCATGCCCTGCTCATCAATCAATAAGCGCATTAGCTCTGCAGGCGCTAGCGCCGGATGCGTATCGTTTAAGTGAATGGCATTACGGCGACCAAAGTTTTGTAAGGTGCCAGTTTCACGCAAGTGACGGGCGAGCACATCTTGCAAGGAAGCGGAGACTAAAAACGCTTCCTGCTTTAAACGCAATTCACGACCAGCACCGGTGCTGTCGTCTGGATATAAAACCCAATTGAGCGAATCGGCGGCAACGCGATGCGCGGCAGCGGCGGCATAATCACCACGACAAAACGCGGTGAAATCGATGGTGCCTTCGGCACTTGCGTGCCATTGGCGCAACGTGGATACGCGCTCGCTGCGGTGCGCAGGCACAATGAAATCATAGGCCTTGGCAACGAGGCGTTCGGCTGGAACCCGACTTCCATCTTGGAAGACCCTGCATGGACCGAAGACCGCTTTCGCATGTACGCGCTCGGCCTTGCGGACGCGCCACAAATTGCAGGCGTTGGCGGGCTTCTTCGCATCGGCATGAGTCCCGATGCCGCGCGGCACATCGCCGAGAGCTATCCGGAGATTCATCGCTGCCTCACCCTGGGCACGCCTCCGGCGTTCGAGGACGGCCCGCCCGAATCCGCACAGCGCATGGTTCGGGAGCCGCTGCGCATTCCGACGTGCGGAATGGCGCGATTCGGACCCTATTTCGTTGCGGGCGGCGCGCGTCTCG